>NZ_JBLJAJ010000032.1:0-66861 GCF_047530005.1 Serratia sp. N21D137 | reverse complement strand
TTAATTATATCGAGTGCGATTACAATCGCTGGCGTCGCCACAGTGCCTGTGGTGGTCTTAGCCCGGAACAATTTGAAAAACAGAACCTCGCTTAGCCATGTGTCCATTGTTCGTGGGTAAGATCACAGTCCATTAGACAAAGATACGAAACCATCAGGACGGAAAGACGCTGTATTTGTAGTACCATTCCAGCGGATATTCATGGCTCCAGTATCTGTCTGAGCATAAATAGCCCCTTTCTCTACGCCTGAGATATCTTTCAATCTTATCAACAAATTAGGTGTCGTTGCCCCGGCTTGCATAACTTGATCGCCTGTTGATATGAAACCACCAACAGCAGTGATATATCCATTAGGGCTTATTTTTGCTGACAAGTTTGTAGTTGTTCCATTACTGTTCCAAAAGTTCCACCCACCAACTCCGTTCCCCCTGTTGTTAATAAAATCTGTTGCACCATTATAACCTTCTGTATCACCCGCACCAACACGACCCCAACTAACCCATGCTCCCTGCGTTGATGGGGTAAACCCGGTTGTCGCGATAGATGACAATCTGGTTGGTTTTGAAAGCAAGATCGTACTGGCAACTTTCTGATCTTCGGTCAATGTTCTGGATACTGAATCCGACTGGATCTTAGCCAACGTTGGCACCGTTAGTTTTGTACCATCATCCTTGGTAAAGACCATATCCCCAGAGCCAGTGAACCAGCTTACCGTATCATTGCGGCTGCCCTGAAAGAAGGTGAGCATCGCGGCAAAGCGAGCGGAGAACTGGCTGATATCACCTTCATAAGTGGTGATAATCGCATAGCTCTGCCCGTTAGCCGTTGAACCGGCATAGTTGCTATTCAGGGTCAGTGAGGTATTGCTATTCACCTGTTTAACTTCATACAGCTTATTGTCCGGTGCCAGTAAAATCATACCTGGCATCACGCCAAACTTGGCATCGGCCCATGCAGTGCCTGTACCAGTTACGGTTGCGTTATTGGCGGTTAAATTGATAGTGCCTGTTTTGTACCACATAGTTTTACTCCAAATAAATAACCGCACATAGCGGATCACAAATGTAAATTAAGTTACCGTAGTAACACCTAAGATTTAATTACGACTTCACTGCAAATACAGCGATAGACTTTAAATAATTACCATTCTTAGCGGATGCTATATATTGAATCGTTACACTATTATTTGCATAAAGAGGGAAGGAATAAGAATCGCTATCTGTCGCCACTTGCATACTGTAAGTGGATTTTACTGATACAGTTAATCTGCTAACACCATTGGCAAGTATGGATGCACTGGCCGAACCATAATCATAAATAGTTTGGTTATTATTGCTGCCACCGGTTTCATATGATGTTGTATAGGCTGACACCGAGACAATGGGTATAAAAACCGTTCTATCAAATGGTTGAGGTGCGATCGTCACCGAACTACCAACACTAACCGGAACTATTTTTGCTATATCTCCTTCAATCGAACTGGCAACCACCCGTTCAATTGTTGCTGTGCCTTTAATTGTGACATTTTCAAGCGTACCTGAAGTCGCCTCAATATGGCCTCTAGCAGTCACGTTATTAAAAACAGCATCGCCATTTTTATTGACAGCCCAACCAGTTCTTTTATTCCAGTCGTAGTTATTTGACTGGATATAATTCCCTATCTTGGCATTAGTAATCGTCCCATCAGCAATAAACGCCGAGTTAATAAACGTCTGGCCATTTTGCACGGCAAAAGGAGCCGCCACATTACCTTCGTCCTTGGTCACTAACGCAAATCGGTCAGCCCGCACCAGGAATTGCCGGTTCCCCGCGTCATCCACCCCCAATGCCAAACCGGCAACGCTGCTTTCCCCCTTCTTACTGGTTTCCACTTTTACCGACCAGGTTGCTGATACCTTGCCATCCAACGTGGCTTGAGCTTGGCTCACCTGTTGGATCGCCGCCGTACTCTTATCCGCACTCGCCTTCACGTTATCGATACGAGAACTAAGCACACCGTTTGCATCCGCCCGCGCCTGAGATTCCGCTATCAACGCAGATTTGTTTTCACCAACCGCAGAACTTAGCGAGCCTAGTTGCGTAGCCGTGGCCGACTGGTTGCTGGTTACCATTTCCGACAGCGAAGTGATTGCCGAAGCATTAGCACCCACCGCAGAATTCAATGACCCAAGCTCTCTAGCCGTTGCCGATTGGTTATCGGTCACGGTTTTCGATAGTGAGGTAATCGCCGACGTATTGTCACCAGTAGCGGATTGCAAAGCGCCAATTTGCTGAGCCGTCGCGCTATTGCTATCGGTCAGCGTTTGGCTCAGGGCGGTAACCGAAGCCTCATTCGCCCCTGTTCGGCTGGTCAGGTCGTTAATCAGCTTGGCCTGGGCGCTGTCCGTATCCACCAGCACCTGCAGCTGCTGATTGAGTTGGGCATTGTTGTCCCCCACGCTACCTGCCAGCGCTGTCACCTGCTGGGATAACGCCTTGTCAGCTTCCGCACGCACCGTCTGCTCTGTCATCAAGCGCGCATCAACATCACCAAAGCTTGCCCGTAATTCGGTGATCTGCTGCGCCTGGGCGCGCTGATCGTCCGCCATTACGTTCTGCTGGGTTTTGATCGATGCGGTGACCACGTCATTGCTGATAACGTCTTCCGCCTGCTTTAACGACTGTTCGATATCCGCCTTGGCAATGGCTTCAAGCGAGCTGCTAAGTGAAGCCTGCGAACCTGCCGAGTCAGTTTGTGCCTGCTTCAACTCGCCGATCGCCGCGCTGTTTTCGCCAGAGGTCGCCGTTAATGAACCAATCTGCTCCGCCATGGCCGAGTCTTGATTGGCCAACGTCTGCAGCCGATCGTTGATGGCCGCCGTGTTTTGCCCAACGGTGGAATCCAGCGAACTCAATTGCCGAGATAATGCTTCATCCGCCGTGGTCCGCACTTGCGATTCAGCGGCGATCGCCGCTTTATTCTCGCCACTGGCCGCCCCCAGGCCGGTAATTAACGACGCTTGAGCACTGCCGCTATCCACCAGCGCCTGCAAACGCTGATTCACCTCGGCCTGATTACTGCCGACATCTGCGCTCAAATGGTCAAAGCGTTGTGACAAAGCGCCGGTCTCGCTGGCCCTGGTGGTGATCTCCTGCTGTAACTGCGCAGACACATCACCAAAGTTCGCATCCAGCTGCGTGATCTGCTGGGCCTGCGCCTGCTGCCGATCGGCGAAAACGGTTTGCGCCGTGGTTAACCGGGCGCTGCTCTCGTCCAGACGTTGAACATCGTTATCCTGCTTAAGCGCCTGTTCGATATTCGCCTTGGCCGTGGCCTCGAGAGCCTGTTGCAGGCTGGCCGTGCTGCTTTCGGCTTCGGTTTGCGCGATGCCAAGGCGGGTGATGGCCGCCGTGTTTTCCTGGCCGGTAGCCTGGATCACGTCAACCCGTTGGCTCAGCGCACCGTCGGCATCGGCACGGGATTTCGCCTCTGCCTGGATAGCCGCAGTGTTACTGCCCGTGCTGGCCTGCAAACCGGAAATCTGCTGGGCCTGAGCAGAGTCTGTCGCCGCCAGCGTTTTCAGCTGTTGGGTTACATCCGCTCGGTTTTCGCTAAACTCGGAAGTCAGCCCGCTGAGCTGCTGGCCCTGCGTTTTCTGCTGATCGGCCAGCGCTTCGGTTTTCTGCGTAACCTGCGAGTTAACCTTGTCCTGTTCCGTCTTGTTGCTGCCGATTGCCTTGGCGTTGGCAGAAACGTTGGATTCCACCTTAGCCAAAGCAGAATCGGCATCGGCCTGCGCCTGCTCCAGCTTGATAATTAAACCCTGCTGATTATCCGCCGTGGCTTTCACCGAGCTGATATCCTTGGCTAACGCCCCATCGGCATCCACTCGCGCCGCTTGCTCCTGCGCGATTTGTGCGGCGTTCCCTTCGGCCTTGGCAATCACCACGTCTAGCTTGCTGGCCAATTGCTGGTCATCATCCTGCAATTGGGTGATCTGCGAAGCGACCTCAGCCATTGCCGCGTTGGTGTCACCGGTAAGGGCATCGACCTTGGCTTGCAGTTCGGCATCTGCACGCGCCAAGCTGGCTCGGGTGCTGTCAATTTCCCCGCGCGCATCCTTGATATCGCTATTCAGCGCCTCCTGGGCCTGGGAGAGTTTTTGGCGGTTATGCTCAATGGTCAGGCTGTTTTCGATGGCGGCTTTGCCCAGCTGCGTCAAATCCTGTTGCAGCGCGTCGACAGCATTGCTCAGATCGGTATTGCGGCCCGCCAGCTCGGCGTTAACCTTGTTCAGCGCCGCTTGCAGGGTATCGACATCCCCTTGCAGCGCATCCCTGTTCGCCTCGATATCGGCCTGCGCCTGGGCGATCTTCTCGGCCAGATCCTGGACGTTCTGATCCGAAGGCAGGCTGTTGATCTTCTCCAACAGATCTTTGCCCAGTTCGGTCTCGGTAATGCTTTGCGCAATTTGCGCCAGCACCACGTCCGCACTGTCCGAAGCCATCCCACGCACAAACTCGCTCCAGTCGGACTGGTTGCCGGTTTTGTCGGTAAAAGCTGCACGGAAGTACAGCACCTGCCCGGCACGCAAACCCTGCATGTCATAGCGATGCTGCGGATAAGGCACATCGGCCAATAAGCGTTCGTCGGCGAAATCCGCCCGGCTGGCTACCATCAGGGTGGTTTTCAGGCCGTCGGCAGAGTTGTGGCCAAAGCCCCAGGCAAGCTGGATGCCAAACACCACATCCTTGGTTGCCGTCAGCGCAACAATCTTGGGCGGTGCACCCGCTTTTCCTGCCAGATAGCTCGGCTCGGCATGACCCCACTGCGAGGAAACGCCCACCGCATTCACCGCACGCACCCGTACGTCATAGTTACCGGCATAAATACCGTTAACATCAAACCCGAGTGAAGGCGTCGCCCCCACATTTACCCAGTTGCCATTATCTTTGCGCCACTGCGCTTCATAGGTCACCGCGCCTGCGACAGCCCGCCAGTGCACCCGCATTGAGGCAACGTTAATCCCCTGGCTGACGTAGTCGTAGCGCGAGATGGCGATATTCGCCGGAGCAGGCATTGCTCCTGGTGGCGTGACGGTGATTGGCGGCGCATCCAGGCGGATGCCGTTATCGATAAAGGCGTATTTATCCGGATCGTGCTCAACGGCGTTAATGGCGAAGGTGCCATCATCGTTGGACTGGACCGACACCACGCGGAACTGCTGGATCGCCAGGTTGTCGGAATCGATACTCCAGACCGCTTCAGGCTCTGGTTGCTGGCGGAACGGAGCGGTCAGCGTCACCGTAAGCTTGTCTGCCGCGATACTGGCGATAGTGCGAGTTTGTGCCGTGCCGTCCGGCAGATTGACGATCAGGCGATCGCCTTTGCCAAACTCCACTTCACGGTCCAGCACCACCACGCGATCCTGCGCGGAATGGATGCGCCCGCCGTTGGTCTTGCCTGCCAGCATGGCATCCGCAATGCCGATGATCCGAGCTGGCAGCGGGATATTGCCGTCCAACCCGACGGTAAAGCTGACGGTACGATCTTTGGCGTTACTCAGGATCGCCCAGCGCCCACGGCGGTGAGCCTCGGTGCGCCGCGTACAGCCAATGGCGGTGATTTCAGTCTGGTTAACGCCGTAGCGCTTCACCAGTTCGTTATCGTAAGCCGCTTCCACCGCGTCGGCATAATGGTTGGCCGGATCGCCCCATTTCACCAGCGCCGAGGTATAGCGATTCTTGTAAGAACCCGACGCATAGGCAAATTCACCGCCAATGACGTTGGCCCGTGAATAGACGAAATCCACATCGCGCGGCATATCCGCATAGGCAAACAGCTGGTCGTTGCCCCAGTAGGTAATGCCGCGGAAGATGGCGGCGATATCACGCAATACGGTGTAGGCATCCTGCTGAGACTGGATATACACGTCGCACAGGAAACGCGGTTCTTTGCCCCCGCCCCCCAGACCATCATCAATCAGCTCATCGCAATACTGCGCGATGCTGTACAGCCCCCATTTGTCGATCTCGGCGGCGCTCACCCGGTTGCCTAAGCCGTAATTCTTGTCCA
Organism: Serratia sp. N21D137; assembly: GCF_047530005.1. Lineage (NCBI taxonomy): Bacteria > Pseudomonadati > Pseudomonadota > Gammaproteobacteria > Enterobacterales > Yersiniaceae > Serratia > Serratia sp. N21D137. The sequence goes on along the minus strand of NZ_JBLJAJ010000032.1, from coordinate 60,805 downwards.
GCGCGATATCGTAAAATACCCAGGCCGGGTTGCTGCTCCAGGCCCATTTAAAGCTGCCATCCCAATTGCCGCTGTAGGTTCGCGCCAGCGGATCATAGTTGGCCGGCACGCGAATGATTTTGCCCTTTGGCTTGAGCGTAATTTTCGGCACTGAGCTGAACTGCTGGGCATCGAATTCGATAAACAGCAAGGCGGTGTTGGGATAGCGGAACTTGGCGTCCACGATCTCGGTGTAGGTCTGGATCTGGGTAGTGTTTACCAGTTTGCTGCTAGTGGAGTCCGGAGTGATGCGCTTGATGCGCAGCGTCCAGCTGGTGGTTGCCTTAGGTAGATTAATCCGGTGATCGCGCTCGTACAGGCTGGTGGTTTTACCCTTTAGCGTGCCGGTGACCACGGTTTGATAGGCTCCGCCGTCGGTGGAAAGCTCAATCAGATATTCAACCTGCGAACCGTTCATATCGCCGTTATCTTCCTGCTGGAACAGCGCAGGGAAGCCCATGCGTATGCGCAGCGCGTCGATATCGGTTCGGGTGAAGGTTTTGGTCCAGACGTTAGTGGTGGTCAGCTTGACGTTGACCGGCGTTTCAGACTCCACATCCGGCATGCCCTGGATATAATCCTGAGTCTGGGTGCCGTTACGTACCTCCCACTTCAGGCCGGTAAAGTTTTCACTGCCATCGGGGTTATGCACCGGGGTGCCGTCGAGCAGGATGCGGGTGCCGTCTAACTCACCGGCAATTTCCCCTTCAGACAGCGCCAGCAGGATTTTGATTTTAGCGTTGGACTGCAAATCATCGGGAGCTTCAACCGGCGTATGCGCCGATCCACCACCGCCCTTGCGCCCATGAATAAGTGTCTTTGTCATATCACGCCCATAAAAAAAGGCCGCGAGTGCGACCTAAAGAAAAATGCCCTAAAGGGGCGTTATTGCTGATTTTCGGCGTAAATACCGGCGGAAATCACCGCGCCACCGATTTCCCGCTCGCCGTACAGCACCGGCACTGGGTAGCCCTGCGCCGTGGTGTTGACCGGTGAGCCAAAGGCATAGGACGGTTTGTTTTCTACCGATTGGGAAGAGGACATGCCGAAGTTCGGCTGTGGCGTCATCAGTTGCATGACACCACCAAGTACCATCGTTGAACCCAGCAGGGTTAAGTTGGTAACAGCCGCCACAGCGGAGGCACTGAGTGTCGCTGTCGCTCCCGACGCGCCAAGTGCACCACTCCAAGCACTCAACGACCAACCTGCGGTGTAGAATGCCCCGACCAACGCCGCCACGCCGATGACAATCTGGAACATCCCGCCACGCTTACTCCCGGCAATCACCGGCATAATGCGGATATCGGCGTTGCCTTTGGAGGTAGCAAACTCGGCCAGGCCGATATTCTGCGAGCCATTGAAGAAGGCAAACTGCACGCCGTCCTTATGGGCATTCATCATAAAGCTCTCAAATCCGGGCAAGGTGATACACAGAGCCCGCAGCGCTTCGCGCGTATCCGCCACCACCAGCCGATGAGTTTTACCGAACTTTTTGCCCAGTTGGCCACCCAACCGGATCAGTCTTGTTGTTTGCATCATAGAAGCTCCTTTCGGCGGACTACGCGTACCGTCCGCTCCTGAAAATATCCGCTGTAGGGATAACGCTGGCTGAGCTGGCCGAACAGGTGATGCAGCATCACGCCGTCTCCCAGATAGATGCCCGCGTGGTTGGTGACCGGGGCTGAAACCTGCATCATGATCATGTCGCCCGCGCGCATCGGCCCCTGAAATTCTCGGAACCCTTCGGCGTACCAATGATCGTCATACAGGCGGGTTTTGCCGTCGATCCACCATTCATGTTCTACCGAGTAATCGTTCAGCGCGATGCCGTGTTCGTGGCGATAATAATCCCGGATCAATGACCAGCAGTCGGCATGCCCCAACAGCCAACTGCGCCCAACCAACGGGCGCTCACCGCGTGGCACAACTTCGGTGTAATCCCCTTCCGGCCACGAGACGATGCCCCAGACAATGCCCGAGTGATCGCACTGCAGGCGATCCATCTCCGAAGGGATCAACACGGGCACATCTGGGTGGCTGTGGATGATGCGAATGATCTCGCCTTGATCCTCCGCCTGCGCGTATTCCTGGGGGGAAATGACAAAGTTATCCAACGCGTTTTCCGCCACATTGCGGCACGGCAGATAACGCGCCTTACGCCCGTTCTGCACCACAAAACCGCAGGACTCATTGGGATACTCCGCTGCGGCATGCTCACAGATGGCCTGCATGATTTCAGCCTGCATCATTACCTCCCCAACAGGTTGGAGCCTGGGAACCCGCCAAAGGCCAGGGGTTGCGCATCACCAAAGCGTTTTTTGCAGGAGGACACCCGGCCACCACAGACGTCCAACGCCGGATCGTCGATCGGTTCATCGTCCTTATCAAAACAGGCTCCGCCGCTGTAATCGCAACCCCTGCCGCTGCGGTACCAACCCCGTATGCACCAGGTGCAAAGCCCGTGAATTTGCCGCGAGGGCAATTGTTGGCCTTGCAGATCGAACGGTGTGCAGAGCTGGAACTCCACCACGCTGTTGGTTTCGGTGCTTTTGCTGTCAATGTAGAAAACCTGCACTCGCTCCTGCGAAGCATCGGCAAGGGCGTTACCCTCGGGGAAGTTGACCGCATCCAGGTATTTGGCAAAGGTGTCATGCACCCGCACTTTCGCCTGCACCATGTCGTTGAAGGTCAGGCACAGTGAGGACACCAGATTGCTGAGGTTGGCGACGCTGAGCCTGGGCGTTGGTTGCGAACCATCGCTGGTTGCTGCCAGGCCGGTGATCTCGTAGGGATAGGCTTCATACTCGTTTCCCTGCCACCAGATCGATTTTGGTTTCAGCCGCTGGGCATCGTTGCCCGCCGCCGCGATCTCGGCCTGAGTGTGGGGAATATTGTGCGCATGAAAGCGCATGATGGCCGCGCCAAAGGCGGTGCCATCAATTTCAATCAGCTGGATCAGTTCCCCAGGCGCCAGCTTTTGTACTTCACTGTTAAATGACATGATTGCACCTATACGCCGAAGGCTTGTTCAAAGGCAAAACTCAACGCCTCCACATTGCGCGCAAGCGGTGTGACGGAGATTGAATCCGATTTCACGCGAAATAGCGCTTTCTTGCCGTTGGGCGGCGTCCAGAAAAAGGCTACGAGCACGTGTTTATTTAAAAAGGCCAGCATCGACTGGGTCACGGCCGGATGGCCGGTATAGGCCAACTGCCACTGCTGCACCGCCTGGTTCAGCCCGTTGCTGCTGACCTGTTTATAGCCGTCGCCGAACTGCGCACTTCTGACGTTATGGACAAAGTTACCGCTAGGCGAGGCCTGGGTTTGCCATTGGAAAGTATCGATAAGCATAAAGACTCCGAGCAGTAATAACCGTCAGTCACAGGGCCAGACATTGCCCCCGATAAGGAGCGATTGGTCAGGCCTGATGCCAGACTACGGTTATTACTATTGATAATTGATAAGGAGATTCAGCGAGCCGCTGAGGCGTTCCAGATCAGGCCGCCCGGCTTAAGCTCTTTGCCCAAACGTTCGGTGATCGCCTGATTAACGATGCCCTGCACCAGCTTGCCCATGCCGTCACCGACAGAGGAGCTATTGGCCGCATTCGCGGAGCCGTCATTGTTCATTACTACGGTGCTGTTGACCGTAATACCGCCCCCCTGCTCTGCTGCCAGGCCGTACATCGGGGCTTTGTTGCCGCCCACCAGCCCCCCCTCCGCATAGCCGCGCATCATGGCATAGAGATTGCCCACGCCGATCCGCTGGGTGGCTTCTTTGGTCATCACGAACTCGCCACGGTGTACCACGCCCGCCTGATCGTATTTGCCGCCGTCACCGGTATAACCACCGCTGGATTTGCCTGTTGCTGCAGCCGATGGGTTAATCCAACCCATTGCTTTTTGGATGACAAAAGCTACCAGCAGTTGGTTAATCACCTGGATAATCATTTTCAGGATTGAGGCGGTAAACTCTTGGAAGTTGGCTTTGCCAGTGGTCACCATGCTGGTAAGCATGTCTGATAAACCGCTAAAGGTCGCTTGGCCGATATTGGCCATTGAATCATACACATTGGTCGCAGAGTCCAGATATTCGTTCCAACCTTTTTGTGCTCCATCAAGCCAACTACCACGAATTTTGTCCTCAGCCGCATGGTAGTCTGTGAGAGCTTTTAATTGGCCCTCATAATCCTCACCTGACGTCTTTCCTCCTTTTTGAATCCATTCATCATTAAACTGAGTAACACTTGCCTCACGCTGGGCAATTCGATTACTTTTACCTGCGCTATAAACTAAACCCCTCTGTCGCTTACTCATGTTTTTTATATAGTCAGATGAAGATTGCTTAAGTAGTTCTTGTGTATCTGGAACAGTTGGAGCTACAACTCTAACTGTAGGAGTCTGCACTACTTTATTCTGGGCTATATTTTTATGAGTGTTTGGATATACTGTTACTGACGGTTTATTTCGAACCGCAGCCCTGGCATCATGCTCTTTTTTTAACTTCTCTATGGCTGACTTCTGTTCAACATTCCCTGCCGAAGTAGATGCAGAAGAATCGTTAATTAAATTAACAACCTGTTCCAGAAGCCAAACTTCACCTTCAGCATCTGAAATTATCTTCTTTTTATCTACGATTGGTCGAGAATCAGTACCATAGTCTGGACTCGATTTCGCATCAATATCCCGATACTTTTCTAAATTATTTTTTACATTAATGACATTCTTATTAGCGGCTTCAAGTTGTTCTGAAAGGGTGTCATCCCGACCAATTCCCTTCATCATATTCCATAATGAGCTCCAGCTAGACTTAGCTATAAGAACAGCTTTATCTATATACCCTAAATTTTCTACTAATTTATTTGCTCGTTCTTCGAAAGTAATTGCTGTCTTTTGTGCAATTAAGTCGCTAGCTTCTGCAACCTTCCCTTGTTCTTCCAACTGAAGAATATGTTCAAATTCAGCGACAGACAAATAATTATAGGCTTTATTTAATTCATAAGCACTGGTTATTGGATCGGTAAATATTTTCTTATACGCATTGATAGCCTGCTCTGCGGTCTGACCGGTAGCTTGTTGTAGCGCCAAGACTCCTTTTGTTACCCCGTCAATTTGCTCACCGGAGAATGCACCAGTTCCAACTATTTTTGCTATGGTTTCAGAGGCGGTATCCATACCGCCACCCAAATCAGCATATTTACGCGCCAAATCCTGTAATTGCTCCGAGCTCTTCCCTGCATAATTACCGGTTAGGATTAACTGCCTGTTAAATTCTTCAGACTCTTTTGCACCTTGATAATATGCGGTACCAAGCAATGCGATTGAACCCACAGTTAAAGCAACCGGAGCAGCCATCCTTCCTAATGGAGCAAGTACTTTCTGCACCTGATCATAGGTATCTACTAGCTGTGAACCTTGGTCCAAAGCCTCTTTCCAACCAAAATCTCCAGAGGTAGAGCCAGAAATGGAAGCTGTATTCGAAGCTTGTCCCTGCATCCCTTCCAGCGCTTGCCGGTATTCTTCTATTGCTGCAGTGCTTCTTCTCAAGTTAATTATAAAAGCATTGGTACTCTCTCCTAGCTGAGACAGTTGTCTACCAATATTGCTATAACGGCTGATCTCCTGCATTCCGCCGCGTAACGTACGATTTAACATTTCGAATCGTCCCGTTGCCACAGAAATGTTGCTTTGCAAATCAACCAGATCTCTATTAGCCCGCTGCAAATCACTGGCATTAACACGCAGCGTCATAGTTGTAATATCTGCCATGCCTTACTCCTGGCTATAACAATAAAGCCAGCTCAAGGCTGGCATCATCGCAGACGATTATTTTTGGTGGATCACCTTAAGCGCTGCGGTTTCCATAATTCGGATGTCATTTAACACGCTTGCTTCATCCTCCACGGCATAAACCCGCATTAACCAGGGAAGGCAATTGTAATCTAACCCCGTAATACCTCCCATACCGGTACGCCATTGGGTTGCCATCGCCTGAAAAAGTTGGAATGCAGGCTGCATATCCGGCCAAACATCGAGAACGGTTGTTTCATAGTCATCGGGAGATAGACCAAATGCGGCCAGTTCTTCACGGGGCGTTTCCGGCGAATAGAAGGCTTCAGCAAGCGCGATTAGTTTTTTTCTCGTACCGCCATCAGCTCTTTGGTATAAGCCGTAGCGATAGCATCAAAAGCACGTGGATAGTTGTCCAGTAAAGTGATTAGACTTTCCTGATTCAACTCATCGGGTAAAGTCCAAGTAGCGCAGATCTCACGTAAGAAGTCGGCCATCGGTAGATTGCTATAGTTGCCAGAGCTCAACTGCTCTTCGCTGGCCTCACGAAGCGCTTTCTCCAGTTTTTCCAATTCACTGCGCTTTTTGTGTTTGAAAGTAAACGTCAATACCCCATCACTGTCACCTGCGCGAGGAATGCTAACGTCGACTTTAAAGGTTGGATTCGGTGTCAGGTTAAATTCGGTCATGATTATCTCTCTATCGTTAAATAATTCGGCAAAAAAATCGAGCCCGAAAAATATCGGGCTCGCTGATGGACTGTTTAAGCAGTCACTTTGTAGAACGTCATATCGCAAGACTGCACCGCCAGCGCCACCTGTACGGTTTCAACCTGGTTAACCGCGGTGGTCGGTTGCGGATCAAACGCAGGTACCGCAGACCAGTAGCGCAGCTCCTTGGCTTTTGGCACGTGCATGTAGAACGCCAGCGTGACGCCATTGCGATCGGCATCCTGCAGCAGGCTGTAGATCGGCTGAGAAGCATCGTGCGCAAAGGTAAAGGTCTGCGTTTTGGCCGCTTTAAAGGTGGCCAGGTTACGCTGACGATCGTCTTCCAGGAACTGTACCTGCACGTATTGCTGATCGCCGCCAGACTGCGCTACCTCGGTGATCTGAGGAATTTGCGTCCAGTTGGCGATCTTCTGCAAGGAGCCTTTGCCGCCACCGGCCGGGAAGAAACTTACGTCGGTAGTATTGATGGCACCAATGGTGATACTGGTATCCACTTGGGCAGTGATCTTGGCCACCAGGCTGTCGATCAGGCCCCAACCAGAGCGTACCATTACGATGTCACCCACTTTCAGAGTGTGGCCGGTGGCCACGGTAAATACGGCGCCGTTAGCATTGCTGACTGCGGTAGTGACTACGCCTGGTGCTGTTGGCGCGCCAGCAAATACGGTGGCGCCATTTGGTAATGCAAAACCCATGGTAATTCTCCAATTTCAGATATAAAAAAACCGCCGGATGGCGGTAGGCTTGGTTTACTTGCTGGAGAGTTCCCCCCCAGCGATGTTGACTACACTATTGTGGCATTAATACCCGGCCCAATAACCGATGGTGACCGGCAGGGTATATAATTCATCTTTGGCAATCGCTGGCAGGATATTGCCACCAGCGTTGACATAACAGTTAAAAGCATCGTCCGCCAGCACCAATCCCCTGGGGAATAATGAAATTATCTCTTCCGCCAGTTGATAGCCAGTTTTCGCGCCCGTCCCTTTCTTCATCACAATATTAACCTGATAATTCCCGCTGTAGGTCTGCACCTCCTGGGAAATACCTAACGCCACCGCAGGCTCCGGAGCAATAAACGGTTCCAGATGAAGATCGTCATCCGCCGTAAACGTCACGTTTGCCAAGGTGTATTTAATATTTTTCTCTTCAGCCCAGGCCGTTAACCTGGACTCAAATAAATCATTGATACGCAAGGTGCTCATGGCGCCTCCTGATTGAACCCTATTGATAAGAGTGCATCACCTTGGGTTAAACCAGTAATAGCACTCTAGCTGATATAATTCGTAGCGAGAAGTTTATTTTAAAAAATATTTTTACCAACTGCGAAACGCAATAACCACGCTATCAACTTACTAGATAAAACTCGTAGCGAATAGATTTTTATTAAATTATTTTTCGCCATTAATTTAAAATAACAAAACCACCCCGCATTGCGGGGTAGTAATTACTTCAATTTAAAAATTCTTTATTTTTTATTATCGGTCATCGTTTATCTATCCATTTCCAAACGAATATTCTGGCTGACCAGACAACCCTCGATAAAACTTTCTGCCACCTGCATCTGTTGCCTTACCCGGCCTTCCGAACATTTCCAGCCGCGAGCAATGGCGGACTTCGATTGCCCGTAAACGTAGTAACGCAAGATCAGTTCCAACTCCTCCGGCTGACGTAGGGCCTGCAGGTGAGCAACGGCGCGATCAACGACCAAGCCGTCCTCGTCACAGCAAGAGGCCTGCTGTTTGCTACTGCCCGGCAGCAACCCTTTAAAACCGGCGGCGATATGCGAATATCCCAGAGAAGAACTTTCCCGTGCCCACACGCCCCAACGCCCCAAAACCTGTTGAATGTCCCGCATAAGACCTCCTTATTTTTATTGGCTCTAGTGTAACCAGACGAGGCAAAGCCGCCCATCGATGGGTGTTGTAGGAAACCTCACAGGACAAAGCAGGGGATAAACCGAGCAGAAAATGAAGGTATTGGTGCAGCACTATGACGGGAGGATAGCGCCAGCGGTGGAAAAAACATTAAATCTCAATCTTCGGAGGAGATGCCTCCCCCGAAACGGGCGCAGATCAAGACATGGCAAACTGCTCGAGTACCTTGCCTTCCATACGATAGCGCACCCATTCATCTTGCGGAGCCGCACCAATGCTGAGATAGAAATCAATCGCTGGCTGATTCCAGTCCAGCACGCTCCATTCCAGGCGTCCGCAACGGCGCTCGCAAGCAAGCTGAGCGATATGGCGCAGCAAGGCTTTGCCCGTTCCCGCCCCACGGAACTTGGGTGTGATGTACAAATCTTCCAGATAGATGCCGTTTTTACCCAGCCAGGTCGAGTAGCTCATAAAGAACACCGCATAGCCTGCTGGCTCGCCGTTGACACTGCAAATCAGCGCCTCTGCGCAGGCGTTGGGGCCAAACAGGCTTTCCTCGATCTCTGCCTGGTTGGTACGCACCTCATCACGAGCCTTTTCGTACACGGCCAGCTCGATGATCATATCCAGAATTAGCTTGGCATCGGCTTTCACCGCCGCGCGAATTTCAATTGTCATGATGTTCCCTAAATAGCGTGATTTTCCTGCTTCCAGCATAATACTTAACCAATTCAGGCACAAACGGCAATTTATCGGGCATCTAAGCAGGCCCCCCCCTGCGTAAGATGGCAGTTGAGGAATGTTTATAGAGGGATCCCTCCGGTCTCCTATACTCAGTTTTCCCCCTAACAGATCTGGAGAAACGATATGTCATTTAGCGTGGGTGATTTTGTGCAGCGTAAAACCGGTGGGCCAAAAATGACCGTTATCGAAGAGGATGGAGAGGCGCTGATATGCAGTTGGGTCGAACTGGGGGTAGAGCAACGCACCGAGGTGCAGGCCAACGAAGTGAACCCCTATCACGAAGACGACGACTTCGGCGTCTGCTGATATTCCGTGAGCTCTCTCACGCCATCTCCCTAGATAAAATGTGAAGTTGATCTAGTATTTACCAGGTACAGCAACCTATTTTGGGTAGTGGTTAAGGGGTTCACAATGAGCGAAAGTGTAAAAGACGGCACCATTCTGTTGGCCAGAATTTTGCTGATGATCCTGTTTCTGATTTTCGGTTGGATGAAGCTGACCAACTTTGGTGCCACGGTCACGGCGATGGAGGGCTACGGTACGCCAATGCCTTACCTGGCCGCGGTTGTCGCCGTGGTGGTGGAGTTCATTTTCGGTATCTTCATCGTGCTGGGGGCCTTCACCCGGCCGATAGCCATCATTTATGCGCTTTATGTGCTGGGTACCGCCTTTATCGGCCACCCGTTCTGGCGTTTTAGCGGGGCAGAAATGATCGGCAACGAAATCAACTTCTTTAAAAACATCAGTATTATCGCCGGTCTGCTGCTGCTTGCCGTCACCGGTGCTGGCCGTTACTCTCTGGATTATAAGTGGTTTAAACGCTAGCTCTCCCCTGTGGCGGCGCTCCCCTGCGCCGCCATGCTCATACCTTAGCGGCTATGTTTGGCATGCCGTTCGAAGTTATCCGCCTTGGCAGCAGCAGACTTACGCAAGGTGACATAGCACGCCCCTTCACCACCGTCACGTGGCAGTGCCCGGCAAAACGCCTGCACCTGCTCAAACTGCCCCAGCCATTTGGCCAGGTAGCTGCGGATGATGTTCGGATGGCTTTGATCTGTCCGCCCACGGCCATGCACAATCAGCAACGAACGCAGGCTGTCTTTCTCCGCCTGGATGATAAAGCGGAACAGCGCCTGGCGGCAGTTCTCGACCGGCTGACGCAACAGGTTGAGGCTGACCTGTGGTGGATAGTGGCCGTGACGCAGCTTGTCTAGCACCCCTTGCTGAATACCTTCGCCCTTATATTCCAGCGGGATATCGCAGGGAATAATGTCCAGAAAGCCGGTGCTGAGGAAGTTCTCCAACTGTAACGCCTGAGCTTCCCGGCGAGCACGTTTATCGACGGGATCCTGCGCCTTGAGGTACAGCGTGGATTGCCCCGCGGATAACGGCCTCACATCGGCCATCGCCTGGGCAAAAAAATCGTTCTCTTCGTTGCTCATTTCACATCACTCTCGGGAGATTTCACCCACCGGCGGACTATTGCTTTTAGTGGGAATGGCTTGATTGTAAGACGCCTTGCCAGGGTTGCAAGTAAGGAATTGACGGCAACGGGTGAGGTTGTGAGCGGTTTTCGTTATACTGCAGGCCATTATTGAGTGCCGCAAAGGATCCAACCCATGAATATGCGCGAGCTGGAAATCCAGTTTCAGAATGCAATGAATGAGTTACAAGCCAGCTTCGAACAGCAGCACCGTGAATGGCAACAAAGCTACCAGGCTCTGCAACAGCAGCTGGCCGAAGCGCAACGGCGTGAAATCGCGCTGCGCATGCAGAATGAACAGCTGGTCAACAAACTAAGCACCGCCAGTTCGGTGCCGGAACAGCATGCCCTGGTCAAGCAGATCAAGATGCTGGGTGCCCATTTGGATGCGCTGGCACAAGATGCCGCCACCTTTAATCGCCATGTCCATAATAAACAACGGGCCGCAGACAATTTCAGCGGCGAGCAACACTGACAATTTCGGGCGCGGATGCTGCGCACCAAGACGGTAAAAATCATACATGACGTGGATCATCATCGCCGCCCTGATCGTAGTTTTCATTATTGGCTATCGTGTCCTGACCTCCGACACCCGCAAGGCGATAGATTCACTGGCGCATTTGCTGAAAGTAAAACCGATGCTGGTGGAGTCCATGCTGCAGGAAATGGGCAACCGCCACAGCCAAAGCTTTATCCGCATGTTGAACAACGGTTATACCGAAGAGATGCATCAGGCCGCCTATATGCTGTTTATCTACCTGACGTTTATCAAGCAGGCGGACGATGAGCAGATTGGCCTGTGGCGGGAAACGCTGCTGCGCGCCGGGCTGTCGCCGGAACTGCACGCCGAGCACACCGAAGCGGCGCTGTTTTACTTTGCCGAACTGGATCTGGATGCGTTTGAACTGGCGCAGTTCCGCCGGGCCTACAACGAACGCTATAACCGGGAAGCACTGGGCAACTGGTGAAGCTTTCCCCCGCTTACGGGGGAGAGTTTAAAGGAACATGCTGTAGAGATAGCGCGAGAGCGCATCGCGGGAGCTGAAACCGTGAGGAATGCCGTAACGCGTGTTGGGCGTATCACCGCTTAAATCCAGGGGAAACTCAAGATACTGCTCGCTGTTACGCATCAACGAGGTGGGCGTGGCAAAATGGAGGCTCTTCTCTTTCAATGCCGGGTGGATCACCAACGCCATTCTGCCCATTCGCGCTTCCCGATTCACATACACGTAGTGCTCGCCCTTGCGAAAACCGTAGGTCTGATCGGTGACATAATCACGCTCAAAACCGGTACTCTCTAACACCTTAGCCACTTCATCCGGCCGTAAATACATCTATTTCTCCTATCAGTTCTGGGTAGCTTTGCGACCTTACCGTAATCAGGAGATGAAACAATTAATTTATCCGTACTCATTCTGGTTTAGGAATAATCTGCAGCTATTGGCCCCCCGCCTGCTGTCTACGCCATTCGCTGGGGCTCATCCCCTGAACCCGCAGAAACTCACGGTTAAAGTTGGATTTGGTGCTGAAACCGGCCTCCAGCATAATCTCGGTCACCGGGCGATCGCTGCTGCTCAACCACTGCGCCGCTTGCTGAATACGTAATTGATTCACGTATTGGGATACGTTCATCCCCGCTTGCTGGTTAATCGCCTGGGAGACCTTACGTGCCGGTATGCCCACCTTGCGCGCTAACCGGGCCAGGTTCAGCGCCGGTTCCAGATAGAGATCGTCCTGGCGAAGCCGCTGGTTGATCAGTTCAAAGCAGTGCTCATCATCCTCTGTTAGCGCCTCGGTTTTCACTGGTGGCAAGGGCTGTTCTTCGGGTTCCTGCTGTTGGCGCTCACGGCCAAGCACCAATCCTATCCCCAAGACCATCATCACATTGCCAAAGGCCGCCAGTGCGCCAGCATGCCTTCCGGCTAATAGCGAATAATCCAGGGTGATCGCCAACTCGGTCAGGCCGCAGACGATCAGCAGGCCGCCCAATCCGCACCATAAGCGATAGCTCAGCCAACTGTCCGCCAGCGCCACCTGCTGCAAAGCATTCTCACCGCGCCGCAGATACAGCAAAATAGCCGCGCCATAACCGAGATAACCAATAACGATCAGCCCATCCAGCGCTGCCAAGACGCGCCACTGCGCCAATAACACCAATAGCGGGAACGTCAGATGCCCAATAATGCGCCAGCCCATCGGCCCACGGGCTTGCAGCATCAGCACCAGATAACACAAGGGCGGGATCAGGGCGGCCCCCAGCGGTTGTAAAATAGCGACCCAAGGTTGCTGATAGCCAAAACGGATCCCCACCAGCAGGCTTTGCCAGGCGCAGATCAACAGCAACAGCTGTAGCAGCCAACGGTGTGGCCGTGGCCAACCCAAGCGCACGATCAACGCCAGGCACAACAGGCTGAAGAGAAAAGACAGCGGGATAAGCGGCATGTTACCTCTGTGGTTATTCGGGAACGCCCCAGTGTAGTGACCATAATCAGCTAAAACAATTGCTTAACGACCTGGATCGCGATCGAGGTCGCGCCAGGAGAACGCGAATGCGATGGTCTGGTTTTCCCCTTGAAGGAGTCATCATGAAAAAGTTATGGATCTTGTGCCTGCTGTTTAGCAGTGTCGCCACCGCCGCGCCCTGGCAGGTTGCCAGCCGCCTGCAAACGTTTTATAACGGCGATCGCCCATTGGTTAGCCGTATCTATTATCCCACTCATGCCCAAGGCCAGCCGCAACAGGTTGGCGGCAGGCCGGTATTTGCAGGCATCCCTGCTCTGCCAGACGCCCCAACGGCAACCGGGCATTTTCCCTTGATGATCATCAGCCACGGCAGCGGTGGCAACAATAGCAGCCAAGCCTGGCTGGCGAAGGCGTTGGTGGAACAAGGAATGATCGTGGTTGCAGCCAATCATCCGGGCAGTACCAGCGGTGATTCCATCCCGGCAAAATCGCTCGAACTGTGGCAACAAACGCGCGATATCTCGGCGCTGATCGACGCCATGCTCAAGGATGGCACATGGCAGCCGCGGATCAACGCACAGGCCATTGGTGTGGCAGGGCATTCCAAAGGGGGTTACAGCGCGATATCTGCAATTGGCGGCCAAGTCGCGTTAAAGGATTTTATCGCCGGTTGCCAGCGCCAACCTCGCTCGCCTAACTGCCTGTTTTATGCCGATGTTAACAAAAACAGCATCTCTGCCACCCAGTTTGACGCTAATTACACCGATGCCCGCATCCGCTTCGCCATCGCCCTGGACCCAGGCATGGTGCCCTATCTGCAACCGGCCAGCCTGCGCAAAATCAACGCGCCGCTGCTGGTCATCGCCGCACAACGCTTTATGCCGGGCAGCGATCCGGAAAGTCTGGGAGCTGAGTCGTTGGCAACGCACAGCGGGCAGCAGCCAATCAAGGCCGTCGTCTTGCCGGGCAGCAATCACTTCGATTTCTTACAGCTTTGTACCCCAGCCGCCCCAGAGATATTAGCGGAGGAAGGGGAAGCCTTTATCTGTGGATCGTCCCCCACCGAGCGTGAACGCGCCCACCAGCAAACCATCGCTGCCGTGCTGGCTTTTATTCAGCCGTGGCTATCCGCGCCCGCAGGAAATCGATAAACGCTCGGACCTTCTCAGGCACATGGCGCGTGTTGGGATAGAGTGCATAAATGCTCTGTACCGGGAACTGATGATCTGGCAGCAGGTGGCATAACTGCCCGTTGGCAATAACGGGCCGTACCAACCATTCTGGCAGCAGGGCCACTCCCGCCCCCTGTAACGCGAAAGTCAGCAACGCGGTGGCGCTATCGGCCATCAGCCTGGCGTCATCTTCCACCCTGAACAACACCGCCTGACGTTCAGGGGTGAGCACTTGCCAACTCAGCGGCGAAGGGAGGCGGCTGTGGGCCAGCCAGGCAGCCTGAGCCAGTTGAGGCAATGACGCGATCGGCCACCGTGCAAGATAATCCGGAGACGCTACCGGCAAGATAGCGAAGTTATCGATCAGCGCCGCATGATGGTTGGAGTCCGCCAACTGACCCAGACGGATAGCCACGTCAAACCGCTCGGAAATCAGATCCGCGTGATAGGAAGAAGAAACGTGCTGAATGCGTAAGCGCGGATGCAACTGCGCGAAGGCGGCCAAGGCCGGAACCACAACCTGCGCACCATATTCCGGCGTGCTGGTGATGCGCAGAATGCCACTCAAGCCGTGATGATCGCGACGCACATCGTCGAGCAGGTACTCCGCATCTTGTAATAGCCGTTGGCAACGTGGATAAAAACGCTCGCCAGCATCGGTCAGTGACAGCCGCCGCGTACTGCGCACCAGCAATGAAACGCCTAGCTCGCTTTCCAACTGCTTGATATTAAAGCTGACCACCGCCTTGGTTTGCCCCAGTGCCTCCGCCGCAGCGGTAAAACTGCCGGTGTCGACCACCGCCGCAAACATCGCTAATCTGGCTAAATTGAGCATCTTTCACCCACCCACTGTCAAAATATTTTTGACAGTGTAATCGCCCAGCGCCGATTTATCAGCCCTTTCCCGCCCGCTACACTGCACGCCTTCAACCGGAGGCTTCATGGCTTATCGCACTAAAGTGGCAATCGTCTATCTGCTCGGATTCTTTGTCGATCTGATCAACATGTTTATCGCCAACGTCGCCTACCCGGCGATCGGACACGCTTTGCAGGCCAACATCAGCCAACTGGCCTGGATCAGCAACGGTTACCTGCTTGGCCTGACGCTGGTGATCCCGCTCAGCGCCTGGCTAGCGCAACGCATTGGCAAGCGGCAGGTCTTTCTGCTGTCGTTGGTGCTGTTTATGCTGGCAACCACGGCGGCAGGCCGCGCTGGCTCGATCGAAGCACTGATCGGCTGGCGGGTGATACAAGGTATGGGCGGAGGGTTGCTGATCCCGATTGGCCAAACGCTCACCTATCAGCTGTTTCGCAGCCATGAACGCGCCGGGCTTTCTGCCGCCATCATGCTGGTGGGGCTGCTGGCTCCGGCGCTCTCCCCGGCATTGGGTGGCCTGATTGTCGATCATCTTGACTGGCGTTGGGTGTTTTACAGCAACCTGCCGCTGGCGGCACTGGCTTTGCTGTTGGCCGTTCTGTGGCTGCGTAACGAGCCTGCGGCCAGCGAGGTTAAGCGGCTGGACGTCACCGGGCTGATTAGCGCCTGCCTGGCACTTACCTTGATCCTGCTTGGCCTGACCCGTCTGAGCGACCCCCATTTGCTGTTGCAAGGCGCTATCTTGCTGTTCGCTGGGCTGTTGGTGTTTGCTTACTACCTGCGGCACAGCCTGCGCCATCCACACCCGCTGCTGAACCTGCGGTTGGTGCGGGACCCACAATTGCGTATCGCCATGATCGTCTACCAGTGCATCCCTGGTCTGTTCATCGGCGTCAGCCTGGTGGCGATGCTGTACCTGCAAAACCAGCTGGGTATGTCGGCCACTCAGGTGGGCGGGCTGATGGTTCCCTGGTCACTGGCCTCTTTCGCTGCTATCACCCTGACCGGCAAGGTTTTCAACCGTTGCGGCCCGCGCCCGCTGTTTATTGCCGGTTGCGCTTTGCAAGGCCTGGGGATGCTGGCCTTATCGCAGATCGGCGATGCCGGGCAGCATAGCTGGCAAATCTTCGCGTTTGCCTTGATGGGGCTGGGTGGCAGCCTATGTAGCAGCACGGCACAAAGCTGCGCCTTTCTCACCATTGCCGACACCCAGTTGGCCGATGCCAGCGCCCTATGGAATATCAACCGCCAGTTGAGCTTTTGCTTTGGCGTTACCCTGCTCAGCCTGTTGCTCAATCTGTTGCTCGGCCATATGGAAGCGCTCATGGCCTATCGTTACTGTTTTTATCTCGCCGCAGCCAGTACGCTGTTCCCGATGCTGCTGTGCCTGCGTATTACCAACCGCGCCATCGTGCGCCATCTCAACGCTGAACAGGGATCCTGATGAATCGTTATTTTACCGAAGTGATTGACGCCCATGTGGCTATCGCCGACTGGCTGGGAAAAGGGGCTGGGGAACTGCAACCGCTCTTGGCGCGGTTTCAGGCAGATTTTTGCATGATTGCCCTAAACGGCAGCAAGCTGGGGTCCAACGAACTGGAGGGATTTTTCCAGGCGCATCGGGCTGCAAAGCCGGGGCTGGAGATTGCGATCGAAGAAATGAAGATGGTCGCAGAATGGCCAACGGGGGCCATAGTCAACTATCGCGAGAAGCAAACGCTGCCAGGCCAACCTGCGACCCTGCGTTATTCCACCGTGGTCTTTACTCAGACCGCAGACGGGCTACGCTGGCTGCACCTGCACGAAACGCCTATCGGGCAATAATTACAGGAAGCTGCTGGCCAGGAACAATTGCCAGGCAACCACCAGACCACATAGCGTGACGGCACTGAAGATCACTTCAAACAGGTAGCGGTTCATCATGATGACCTCACCTCAAAAGAAGACACCCGGAAAACCGGGTGTCAGAGTATTCAGCAGAGGAGGCGGAACCTTTGACGGCTCCGCTATCTTCACTTATTTAGCTGCAGGAGCTGCGGCTTTCTTGCTTGATTTGTGGTGTTTTTTAGCAGCCTGAGCTTTCTGAGCTACTGGAGCTTTGGTCGCGGCAGCTTTGTGGTGTTTTTTAGCGGCCTGAGCTTTTTGAGCGGGTTTGGTGGCGGCTTTGTGATGCTTTTTGGCAGCCTGAGCCTTCTGAGCTACTGGCGCTTTTTTGCTGTGCTTTTTAGCGGCCTGAGCTTTCTGCTCTGGTGCTTTTTTGGTGGCTTTCTTGTGTTCTTTCTTGTGGTGAGTCGCTTTAGCTGGAGCTTTCTCAGCCGCAGGAGCCGCAGTAGTAGGAGCCGCAGTAGGTGCCGGTGCAGCCGCAGTATCAGCAGCGAAAGCAACAGAAGACAGGCCCATGGTGGCAGCAACGATCAGCGCTAATACTTTTTTCATCTTTAAATCCTCAGATTGTGTTTTTCGGTAAGCCCGGTTGGGCCGTTGAGGAGATAATAGAGGAATCAATTCGCCGTTTCCGTGAGTGATTGGTTTCGCTGAGTAACCAAATGTACAGAGCTTGTCGCCAGGCCCTTAGGCGGGGATAAGCCCCGAAAAAAGCTTCGTTTTTCGCGGGGATAGCCATTAATTTTCGTGATCGCCAGCACACTTCTCAAAATGGTCTACACTTAAAGGACATGTGTCGTAACGGAGAGTCGAATGTTTAACAAGACAGATAAAGTAGAACGAGACATCGATCAGGACGTGAACCTGCTGGCCGATACGCTGGATGAAGTATTACGTGACTCCAGCAGCAAGACCAAAGAAGAACTGCATGAACTGCACAGCAAGGCAAAAGGGATATTACGCGATGCCCGTGCACGCTTCAGCGGTTCCAGCAGCCTGACACAACATGCTCGCGACGTAGCCGGCAATGCCGATAGCTATGTACGAGAAAAACCTTGGCAGGGCGTAGGCATCGGTGCCGCTGTTGGTATCGTCCTCGGCGTCTTGCTTGCACGGCGTTAACCCATGTAGCTGGTTTTAACCATAAAAACAAATGTGCGTCTGGCCCACGGTTTTCCGTGGGCCGCTTTATTTTCCGCCCTCGATAATCGCCGCCAGCCGGTCCACCGCGCGCTCCGCTTCGCTATAGCTGGTGAAGTTGCCAAAGCCCATCAATAAACCATTATCGGCAGGCGTAGACATCTGCCAATCCGACAATGCCTGTATCGACAACCCCTGTTGCCAAGCTCTCTTTGCCAGCTCACTGTCATTGAGCCCAGCTTGCAAATGCGCCAACATCTGGATGCCCCCGGCCTGCGGTGCCACCGTCAAATAGTCTGCAAGCCGCTGTGTCAAGGCCTGCACCAACCATGCGCGCCGCTGGCGATACAGCAACCGCATGCGCTTCAGATGGCGGTAAAAATGCCCGCCGTTGATAAAATCGGCCACTCCGGCTTGCAGTAACGGTGGGCAACCGCAGCCTCGCAGCTGGCTACAGCGCTCAAAAGCCGCCGTCTGCTCTGCGGGCACCACCAGATAGGCCATGCGTAACGCCGGAAACAGGGTTTTGCTGAAGGTCCCGGCGTACAGTACCCGCCCCTGACGATCGAGGCTTTTTAACGGCGGCAAAGGTTTGCCGTAGTAGCGGCATTCGCTGTCGTAATCGTCTTCGATGATCCATGCCGAGTGACGGGTTGCCCAATCCAGCAGCGCCATACGCCTGGCCAGGCTGAGGGTAACGCCCAGCGGGCTTTGGTGAGTCGGCGTCAGCACCGCCATGCGGGCGTCTGGCCGGGTGGCAATACCGGCGTCAATATCCATCCCCTCCTCATCAACCGGCACTGGGACAATTTGCATGCCGGCGGCGCTAAACAGCGGCTGGGTAACCGGATAACCAGGGTCTTCCAGCCAGACCGCCTCTCCCGGTTTCAACAACGCGTTGATCACCAGCTCTAGCAAAGCCTGATAACCCGCACAGATAAATACCTGTTCCGGCCGACAGACAATGCCACGGGAAAGGTGCAGGTAATGCACGATTGCCTCGCGCAGTTCCGGCAGGCCATTAGGTTGCGGGTGTGCCAGTGAAGCCATCGTGGTGCCACGCAGTTGCCGGGCAACGATGCGCTGCCATACCGCCCGTGGGAAGGCATCCAGCGCGGGCAGGCCAAGCTGGAAGGGTTGAGTCGGCCCGGCGGGATGAGACTGAAATGCGGAGGGCGCCGGAGTCGCCAAGGGGGGTACCGCTGACAGCTTGGGGCGCTCAGGCATTTTCAGCAACTGGGAGGAAACATAGATTCCCGCCTGGCCCCGGCTTTGCAGAAAACCTTCAGCCACCAGCGCAGAGTAGGCATTTTCTACCGTCGCACGTGCTACCCCCAAATCGCTTGCCAAGCCGCGTACCGAAGGTAAACGGCTGTTAGCCACCAGGGTTCCCTGCACGATCGCGTCTTTGATCCGCAGATAGATCTGTCGGTATAGGGGCTCGGCCAGTTGGGGATCCAGCCGTAGGGCAGCAAAAATAGGGCGTGTCATGGCCTGGTTAAATAATCATTTTATGGCTCTATAGCATAGTCCATATCGCGGCTAAAGTAGCGCCATACATTGGTTACGTCATTAATCCGAGGTTTGAACATGATCAAGCAACGTTTGCAGTACGCCGAACTGTCACCGGCCCCTTATAAAGCCATGGTGAGCGCATTGGGCGGGCTAGAGAAAGGCCCGCTGGATAAAGCGATCATTGAGCTGATGTTTATGCGCGTTTCGCAGATCAACGGCTGCGCTTTTTGCCTGGATATGCACGGCAAAGCGCTGCGTGCAGGGGGAGCGAACCACGCCAAGCTGGATACGTTGGCGGGCTGGCGCGTCAGCCATGAATTCAGCGAGGCAGAACGTGCCGCGTTGGAATGGGCCGAAGCGGTGACCCTGATTGCGGCAACCGGCGCACCGGACAGTGCCTTTGACGCCCTGAAAGCCCATTTCAGCGATGCCGAAATCAGCGATCTGACCTTTGCCATCAGCATTATGAACGCCTTTAACCGCCTGGCAGTCAGCATGCGGCAGTAATTTTGCTGGCCGGGGCAACCCGGCCTGCTCGATCCTCATCGCAAAAAATATTTCCCCACCGCTTTTCCAGCCTCGGCGCGGCCTGCGCCCAAAAAACCGAAAAACACCACATATAGTGGTGTTGATAATACAAATATCCACATATAGTATTCATTCATCAACACAGGGGGAAACGCTTGGGTTGGTGACGCCGTCAGAAACGCCCTATCATGCTCAACTTTCTGACTTATCCGCCTTTCCTTCAATACAAAAGGTAAATGCGAATCATGAGTATTATTATTTACACCAAACCAGATTGTGTCCAGTGCAATGCCACCTACCGTGCTCTGGATAGGCAAGGGATCGACTATCGCGTGGTCGATCTGACTCAGGATCAGCAGGCGATGAACCACGTTAACTCACTGGGCTATCAACAAGTTCCGGTGATTATCGCCGGTGACGATCACTGGTCTGGTTTCCGCCCGGACAAGATCGGCGCGTTAGCCAACGCCCTAACCTCCTGAGGTGTGCCATGGATCCGCTGGTCTACTTCTCCAGCAGTTCGGAGAACACCCACAGATTCGTTGAGAAGCTGGCACTGCCCGCGATACGCATCCCGATCGCGGGCAGTAAAAAAGTACTGATGGAGCACCCTTATATCCTGATCGTGCCCAGTTACGGCGGCGGCAGCAGCGTCGGTGCCGTACCGATCCAGGTGATCCGTTTTCTCAATGATCCGCAGAATCGCGGTTACCTGCGCGGTGTGATTGCCGCAGGTAACACCAATTTCGGCGCCGCGTATGGCATCGCCGGTGACATCATCGCCAAAAAATGCCAGGTACCGGTGCTTTATCGATTTGAGCTACTCGGCACCACACAAGACGTCGCAATCGTTCAACAGGGAGTCACCGCATTTTGGCAACGACAGAACTGACCAGGTCCGCCAGCGCCACGCTGGATTACCATTCGCTCAACGCGATGCTCAACCTTTATGACGCAGAAGGGCGCATCCAGTTCGATAAGGATCGGCTGGCCGCCAGGCAATACTTTTTGCAGCACGTGAACCAAAACACCGTGTTCTTCCACAATCTGGCGGAGAAATTGCGCTATCTGGTGGATGAGGGATATTACGAAGCAGCGGTGCTGGAGCAGTATGAGTTCGCCTTTATCAAGCAGCTGTTCCAACAGGCCTATGCCAGGAAATTCCGCTTCGAGACCTTCCTCGGCGCCTTCAAGTATTACACCAGCTATACGCTGAAAACCTTCGATGGCCAGCGCTATCTGGAACGCTATGAAGACCGAGTGTGCATGGTTGCGTTACGGCTGGCGGCGGGTGATACCGCGCTGGCGCAGGATCTGGTGGAAGAGATCATCTCCGGGCGCTTCCAACCCGCAACCCCCACTTTCCTCAACTGCGGCAAACAGCAGCGCGGCGAGCTGGTTTCCTGCTTCCTGCTGCGTATTGAAGACAATATGGAGTCGATTGGCCGCGCGGTGAATTCGGCACTGCAACTCTCCAAACGCGGCGGCGGTGTGGCCTTTCTGCTGAGCAATATCCGCGAGGTTGGCGCACCGATCAAGCGCATTGAGAACCAGTCCTCCGGGGTGATCCCGATAATGAAAATGCTGGAGGATGCCTTCTCTTACGCCAATCAACTGGGGGCACGTCAAGGCGCCGGAGCGGTGTATCTGCACGCCCATCATCCCGATATTCTGCGCTTCCTGGATACCAAGCGGGAAAATGCCGACGAAAAAATCCGCATCAAAACCCTGTCGCTGGGGGTGGTGATCCCGGATATCACCTTCGAGTTGGCAAAAAATAACGAAGAGATGTACCTGTTCTCTCCCTATGATGTGCAACAGGTGTACGGCGTACCGCTGTCTGAGATCAGCGTTAGCGAAAAATACCGTGAGATGGTGGATGACAAACGCATCCGCAAATCCCGCATCAACGCCCGTGAGTTTTTCCAACTGCTGGCGGAGATCCAGTTCGAATCCGGTTATCCGTACATGATGTTTGAAGATACGGTCAACCGCAGCAATCCGATCGCCGGGCGCATCAATATGAGCAACCTGTGCTCGGAGATCCTGCAGGTTAACAGCGCCAGCCGGTACCATCAGGACCTGAGCTATGCCGAGATCGGCAAAGATATCTCCTGCAACCTGGGTTCGCTGAACATTGCCAAAGCCATGGATGCGCCAGACTTCGGCAAGGCGGTGGAAACCGCGATCTACGGGCTGACGGCGGTAGCGGATATGAGCGATATCGGCTCGGTGCCGTCTATCGCCGCCGGGAATCAGGCTTCTCATGCCATCGGCCTGGGCCAGATGAACCTGCACGGCTATCTGGCGCGCGAACGCATCTTCTACGGTTCGGACGAAGGCATCGACTTCACCAATATCTACTTCTACACCGTGACCTACCACGCCCTGCTCGCCTCCAACCGGCTGGCAATAGGACGCGGCAGCAGTTTTGCCGGTTTCGAGAACTCCACCTACGCCAGCGGGGAGTATTTCAGCAAATACATCGAGCAGGAGTGGCAGCCAAAAACCGCGCGGGTACGCGAACTGTTTGCCAACGCCAATATCGCCATACCTGGGCGTGAGGAATGGTTGGCACTGCGCGCTGCGGTGATGATGCACGGGCTGTATAACCAGAACCTGCAGGCGGTGCCGCCTACCGGCTCCATCTCCTACATCAATAACTCAACCTCCAGCATCCATCCGATCGTCTCACGCATCGAGATCCGCAAGGAGGGCAAGATTGGCCGGGTCTATTACCCAGCCCCCTACATGACCAACGACAACCTGGAGTATTACCAGGACGCCTACGAAATTGGCCCGGAAAAGATTATCGATACCTACGCCGCCGCCACGCAGCATGTGGATCAGGGGCTGTCGCTGACGCTGTTCTTCCGCGATACCGCCACCACCCGCGATATTAACCGCGCGCAAATCTACGCCTGGCGTAAAGGCATCAAGACCATTTATTACATCCGTCTGCGCCAGATGGCGTTGGAAGGCACCGAGGTGCAGGGCTGCGTGTCCTGCGCGCTGTGAGGAAGATTATGACAATGCAACGAGTGCAGGCCATCAACTGGAACAAGATTGATGACGACAAGGATCTGGAGGTGTGGAACCGGCTGACCAGCAACTTCTGGCTGCCGGAAAAGGTGCCGCTGTCGAACGATATTCCGTCCTGGGCCACGCTGACCGCCAAGGAACAACAGCTCACCATCCGCGTATTTACCGGGCTGACGCTGCTGGACACCATCCAGAATACCGTTGGCGCACCGGCGCTGATCGCCGATTCTATTACCCCGCACGAAGAGGCGGTGTATTCCAACATCAGCTTTATGGAGGCGGTACACGCCCGTTCCTACAGTTCGATATTCTCCACCCTGTGCCAAACCCGGGATGTTGACGAGGCTTACCGTTGGAGCGAGGAAAACGCCACGCTACAGAAAAAGGCCAGCATCATTCTGGCGCACTATCGCAGCGACGATCCGCTGTTGAAAAAGGTCGCCAGCGTGTTTCTGGAGTCGTTCCTGTTCTATTCCGGCTTTTACCTGCCCATGTACTGGTCGAGCCGGGCCAAGCTGACCAACACCGCCGATCTGATCCGCCTGATCATTCGCGATGAAGCGGTGCATGGCTACTATATTGGCTACAAGTTTCAGAAAGGCCTGGAGCAGGCCAGCCCAGCCCGCCGCCAGCAGGTGAAGAACTTTGCCTTCGATTTGCTGCAGGATCTCTACGACAACGAGGTACGTTATACCGAAGAGCTCTACGACGGGGTGGGCTGGACGGAAGAGGTGAAAACCTTCCTGCACTATAACGCCAACAAGGCGCTGATGAATCTGGGCTACGAGGCGTTGTTCCCACCGGCAATGGCACAAGTAGACCCGGCAATCCTGTCGGCGCTGTCACCCAACGCCGATGAGAACCACGATTTCTTCTCCGGCTCCGGCTCTTCCTACGTGATGGGCAAGGCGGTGAATACCGAAGATGAGGACTGGGAATTCTGAGCCTGATAGGGAACAGGATGCTGCGCCTCTAGCTAAAACCTCAACAATTAATAACCCAGTTCCTTCTGGCTACGGATGGCCAGAACAAATACCGTATCAATATCGGGCACGTACTTATAAAGCGCCAAATATCCTCGCGTTTGCTGGCCAATAATCAACTCACGCGTTCCTGAGCCAAGTGGCCTGCCAATCAACGGATTATGTTCCAGTACCGTAATCGCCTGGATAATCTCCTGAATTCGCTGCCCGGTATCGGCTACCTCATAATGCGCCAAATGGTCGAGAATACGCTCGATATCATCCCTGACCTCTGGCGCCAACTCGATTTTGGTCATCGCCCCCCCAGTTTTTTCGCTACAGGCTGGGTGGCCGTGCTATTTCCGGCTACATAGCTTTCCAGATAACCGCGCATATCGTCCCAGGAAATGGTCTCACCCGTGGCGATAATGTTGGCATAACGCTGTTCCGCCTGTTCCTCGAAATCGCGACGTAACTCTTCCCGCTGAGTTTTTTCCGTAATAGCCTGCAGAATAAAACTGTGAGAACTCACGCCAACCTTGTCTGCTGCGGCCGCGACGCGAGCTTTAAGTTCTTCAGGCAGGCGGATGGTGGTGGTTGACATGGTCAAACCTCGGCGATGACAAAAAATGTAGCTCAATTGTGCTACACCACTCTTGAATACTCAATAGCTATGGTTGTTTTTTCATCAGCAAGAGTCATTTAACCTCACCGCTAGCCCCCTTTAAACATACAAGGGGTAATCAATAGAAATGCGACAGCATCAGCAGCGACAGCGAAACGTTGATCGCTCCGCCGATGCGCGTTGCGATTTGGGCGAAGGGCATCAGTGACATCCGGTTGCCCGCCGTCAGGATCGCCACGTCACCGGTTCCGCCTTGTCCACTCTGGCAGCAGGAAACAATGGCCACGTCGATCGGATGCATACCAATCTTCTTGCCAACCAGGAAACCGGTGGCAACCAGCGTGCTTACCGTGGCCACGATCACAATCAGGTTCTGTACGGTGAAGGCATCCACCAGCTCTTGCCACGGCGTAATAGCAACCCCTACGGCAAACAGGATCGGATAGGTCACGGCGGTGCGGAAGAATTTATACACCACCTGCGATCCTTGCTGAATACGTGGCGAAACGCCGTGTGCCAGCTTCACCGCCACCGCGGCAAACAGCATCCCCACCGGGGCCGGTAAGCCGATCAGCCGGTGTAACAACATACCCACCATATACAGCAGGATAGCCAGCAGCGCGCCACAGGCGATAGTGGCAACATCCACATTACCCCTCAGTTTCTCCGTTGCCGCGACCTCGCTATCACCCTGCTTGCTCGGCATCAGGCTGCCTTCGCCGGTAAGGTGCGGATAGCGTTTCCCCAATTGGTTCAGCAGGCCAGCAATCACGATCGCCGTCAGGCTGCCCAACATCACGATCGGCAGGATACGCCCCAAAGCTACGCCCTGCTCCATATGCAAAATGGCGGCATAGCCCATCGACAATGGGATCGCCCCTTCCCCCACGCCACCGGCCATGATCGGCAGGATCAGGAAGAAGAAGATCTGGAACGGATCCAGGCCCAACGCCATACCCACCGCCATCCCGACCAGCATACCGGCAACCTCACCGCACAACATCGGCACAAAGATACGCAGGAAGCCCTGGATCAGCACCTGGCGGTTCATGCTCATAATGCTGCCGACGATGATGCAGCAGATGTAGAGATAAAGAATATTGGTCGACTTGTAGAATTTGGTGGTGGATTCAACCACCACGTCCGGCAGCAAACCATAGTGCACCAGTGCGGAAGGTATAAAGGTGGCGCAGATGGCGGCAGCCCCCATTTTCCCCACCAGCGGCAGACGCTTGCCAAACTCACCACAGGCAAAGCCGAAGAACGCCAGCGTCGCCACCATCACCACGATATCGCTGGGTAATTTCCCTGCCAGGCAATCGAGCAGGATCAGCACTCCGGCCAGCACGAAGAAGGGCAGCGGTATAATTCCTATTTTGTAATTATCCAGAATATGCCACCACTTTTCGCGCAGCGGAATATCGGCAGTTTTATCTTTGGTAGCGAGGTAGGAATCATCGGTTGTGCTCATAATCTGGCCTCTTATTGTTTGTTCGGCCATCATAGAGAAACGCTTGGAGTCACCGCTGTGATTTTGTTCAAAATAAACAAGGGTTTTTAATGGGGATTATGGTTTCTATGGTGTTAATACGATTTATGTAAAATAACCTGTGGAGTTAATGGGTTTAATAATAGGTTTGTTTTCATTCCTCCTTACAATAAAGCCGTGCCGCTGCTCACAACTTGATCTTGGGCAATATTACTTCAAGGGCGACTCATGATAGGGTAGTCACCCAAACGGACACCAGGACTCGCGGCAAACCATGCACATCAAACTCTCTTTTCATATCAAGCTGTTCCTGTGCCTGGTCGCCTTTTCCTGCGTGTTGCTGACGCTGATCGGGGTTTACACTTACTACAAACTGGATGCGCAGTTGCACCGGGATCTGGGTGCCCGCGCCCAAGTGCAGGCACGTGAGATTGCGCTGATCCCCTCCCTGGTCACCGCAGTTGAAAATAACGACACGCAATATATCGCTACACTGATGAAAAAAATCCGCGCCAGCAGCGATGCCAGCTATATTGTGATCGGCGATAGCCATACCATTCACCTTTACCATTCCGAACACGCCGACCGTTTGGGCACCCCCATGGTGGGGGGCGATAATAAAGAAGTGCTGGAAGGCAAAAGCATTATCTCGATCCGCAATGGGGGGATCGGTATTTCATTACGCAGCAAGGCACCGATTGTGGATGACAATAACCGGGTGATCGGTATTGTTTCCGTCGGGTATCTTAAATCCCATATCGACAGTTTAAATGCCCATACGCTGACCCAGATCGTGGCCTCGATCGTTTTGCTATTGATGGCACTGTTTATCTTTTCCTGGCTATTATCGAAAAACCTGAAACGCCAGATGTTTTCATTAGAGCCGAAAGAGATCGCGCTGCTGGTGCGCCAGCAAAAAGCCCTGCTGGAAGCTATCTATGAAGGGGTGATCGCCATAGATCCGCAACTGCGCATCATCACCATTAACCACGCCGCGCGTGAGCTGCTGGACCTGCGCCAACCGGCCAATAATCTGTTGGGCCAGCATATCGGTGAGATCATCCAGTCGCAGCCCGATTTCTTTGCCGCTACGCAGCTGGGGCACGACACCCATGACGAGGTGTGCCGTTTCAACCATGTGCGAGTCATTGCCAGCCGGGTGCGGATCATGCAGGAAGATGAGCTACAGGGTTGGGTGATCAGCTTTCGCGACAAGAACGACATCAACACCCTCAGCAGCCAGCTTAGCCAGGTAAAACGCTATGCTGACAACCTGCGCATCATGCGCCACGAACAGCTGAACTGGACGGCCACGCTCGCTGGCTTGCTGCATATGCAACGTTATGACGAAGCCGTCCGCTATGTGGAGGCCCAGTCGGAAGGTGCGCAGGAGATCCTCGATTTCATTTCCCAGCGCTTCAGCTCCGCCGCCTTGTGTGGCCTGCTGTTGGGCAAATACTCCAGCGCACGGGAAAAAGGCATTGAACTCCGCTTCGACCCCGCCTGCCAGCTGCGCCAAATCCCCGCCGCGCTGAATGAAACCGAGCTGATGTCGATTATTGGCAACCTGTTGGATAATGCGTTCGATGCTACGCTGCGTTGCGCAGCGCCGCACGAAGCGGTAGAACTCTATATCAATGACAGCAGCAACGAGCTGGTGATCGAAGTGGCCGATCGCGGCACCGGGATTGCACCGCAGGTTCGTGATACGCTGTTTGAACAAGGCGTGACAACCAAAGATAAGGGCGACCACGGTATCGGCCTGCACCTGGTGGCCAGCCACGTCGCTCAGGCACATGGCAGCATCGAAGTGTCGGACAACGATCCGCACGGCGCCATTTTCTCGCTGTTTATCCCCAAAGCTTAAGCACCCGGATCCGACCTATGCAACCTGAGACACTGGACGTTCTGATCGTGGAAGACGAGCCGCAACTGGCTACGCTACACGCCGAATTTCTTGAGAAACATTTCAACCTGCGGGTGGTGGCCTATGCCGCGACCCTGGCGGAAGCCAGAGCAAAAGTGAATGCTCACCAGCCCCGGTTGATCCTGCTGGACAACTTTCTGCCGGACGGCCAGGGGATTGCGCTAATGGAAGAAGCCGCGGTGAAAAAGCCCGGCTGCTCGGTGATTTTTATCACCGCCGCCAGCGATATGAATACCTGTAGCCAGGCGATCCGCAACGGGGCCTTCGACTACATCATCAAACCGGTATCCTATAAGCGGCTGCGCAATTCGCTGGAACGCTTTATGCAGTTTGTGCAGACCCAACGCACCTTCAAGGTCATCGACCAGAGCAGCGTCGATGCGTTGTATAACCTGCAGTCCAAGCAGTTTTCCAACGAGCCCAGCGCCAAAGGGATTGAAACCATTACTCTGGAGTTGGTGCAGGCATTGTTCATCGAGCAACCGGAGGTAGCCCACGCGGTGGAAGACGTGGTGTCACACGCCGGCATTAGCAAAACCACCGCACGCCGCTATCTGGAATACTGCGTAGCAACCCAGTTTGTGCACGTTGAAATGCTCTACGGCAATATCGGTCATCCTCGTCGTCTATACCGCAAGGCTTAGGCTGACATCTGCCTGTCATATTGCGGGGTTATGCTGATTCACAGATATCCCCTTCGATATCGGCATCAATGTTACATTCAGCTCTTTTTACCCGGCCAAGACTTGGCCGGGTTTTTTATTGGTGTGGCTTAAAAGGTATACCGCAACCCTACGCGGATACGATACTGCTCCTTATTATAATCGTTCCAGCGGTCCAACCATTGCAGCTCCAGATAGGGCATCCAATGGGTATCGATTTTATAGCTGAACTTATTGGTGATCTCCCAATGGTGACTCTTGCCATTCTTACTGTGGAAATCGTTAACCCGGATAAAGTAATGTGGCTCGAAGGTATAATTTAACTCATCGCTGAGCTTAAAGTTCCAGTAGTTGGCAATTTCATGGGTATCATTACGTGCTGGGTTGCCGTTAAAATCGATGGAATCGTAGTTATTATGGTTATAGCGATAACGCACGGTCAGGTTGAAAAACGGCAGGAATTTATAGTTGTTGTCCAGATAGATAGCACCGCCAGAACCCGCACTACTCGAGTTGACCAGGCCACCAGGAGACACCGTCCATTTATCCGTTGGCCGGAACAATGGATACCAACCCTCCAGCTCGTTATAGCTGTGCTTAAGCTGATCAAACTTGCCAATGTTATAGGCGTTGGTGGCCATCACACCGGCTCCACCATCAAAATTATAGCCGCCGCGCAGGATGATTTCGTTTAATTCAGAGGCGGTATTATAAGCCTCTCGAGTTTCCAGATAGGCACGCCCGGCCTGAGCGCTGGCTGAGGCAAACAACGCCGCCACCAGCAGTATCGTCTTGGTTTTATTGCTGCCAGAACCCCAGAAAGTAGACATGGTTAAATTTCCTTGTGACATTGTTCCTGATAAAAGCCTGCAGAAATCCCGCCGTCATGCCGTTAGGCATGACAGCTGTGCGTTATTATTGGTAATGCTGTGGCTTAGACTTCTTTGATTATTGCCGTATTGATTGCCGGATGAGGCTCGGCCTGTTGGTCGCGGTTTCCTTTTTTGTGATTAATCTCGGTGATGATTTGCATAAATAGCTGCTCATTCAACTTATAGAAAAACCCCATCATGACGGCGGCAACCATCGCCAATACGCAGGGATAAATAAAGATTAACTCGTGCAGGCCTTTCAGCACCGAGGCAGACTGCTCAACATTCGGTATGTAGCCGATCTGCGTCAGCATAATGCCCGGTAACAATCCGGCTAGCGCGGCGGAGATCTTGCGTGAAAAGGTATAGCCGGTATACACCGAGCCTTCCGCGCGGATGCCGGTTTTCCATTCGCCGTAATCAACGGTATCGGGCACCAGCGCCCAGTTCAGGCTGTTGACGAAGGCCGTGCCGAAGAAGGCCATACAGGAGAACGCTACGAAAGAGAGCGAGCTGTCGCCCCAGGCGTAGTTACACAGATCTCCCAGGCACCACAGCAACAGGCCACCCAGGTAGACCCGCTTTTTACCAAAACGCTTCACTGCCGCTGGCACCATCAGCACGCCAATCAAAATGCAGCCCATGCTGAAAAAGCCCATATAGGACAGCAAATGGATATCGTGCAATACGTATTGGGTGTAATAGACCTGGATCGCCAACTTGATATTAAACGCTGCCAGCGTACACAGGTTTGCAATGCACAGCACCAGCAATGGCGGGTTCTGGAAAATGGCGCGGAAGGATTTGAAGATGCCAGGTTTATGATGCGCCGGTACCACATCAACATAGCGCTCTTTGACCCCGGCATGGCACCACCACATGCAAAACACACCACAGGTCGCAAACACCACTGCGGCAACCAGATAGCCTATCTCCGGGCGTGAAGTGAACAACATCTGGATCGGGACAAAGCCCACGGTGCATAACAGCAGCCCCAGCGTTGCACCTCCCTGCCGCCAAGCGGCAAGGTGCGCACGCTCCTGCGGGTTTTTGGTGATGGCTGGCACCATCGCCCCATAGGAGCAGTTCATCAGGCTGTAGAACAAGCCGAACAGCATAAACAGTACGGTGGCCAGGACGGTTTTGGTATTCAGGCTGAACCCGCTATTGAGGAAGTTGGCCACGGCCAGCAAGGCTACTGGCAGCGAGGCATAGAAGATAAACGGCCTGAACTTGCCCTTGGCACCGATATTACGCCGGGAATCCAGCAGCACGCCGGTCAGCATATCGGTGAAGGCGGTGAAGAATTTGGCGATCAAAAAGATCACGCCGCCGTAGATGGCGGGTAATCCCAGAATATCGGTATAGAACTTCAGCAAATACAGGGTACCGATACACAGCATCAGGTTGGAACCGAAGTCCCCCATGCCGTAGGCGAACTTTTCGCGCAGCGGCAACCGTAGCGTAACGGGATCTTGGTAGGATAGAGAGTTGGCCATCTGGCAGATCCTTATTATTGTCTTACACCCTGCGTCTTTCTTGTTACAAGGGCGAATACATTCGCCCCGATTAACACCTGGCTGCTTATAGCGCCGGGCTTGGTACCCGCTTGCGCTCTTCCAGCTCACCGACGATCTTGAGGTAGTTCTTCTCCGTCAGGTGATAGAACAGCCCCATGGTCAATGCGGTCAGCACGGCCAGGCCACAGGGATAGAGGAAGATCAGCTGCCGTAAGCCTTCCAGCGTGCCAGGCCCCTGCGCCACGTTGGGAACATAGCCGATATAGGCCAGCATCACGCCAGGGAAGAAGCCTGCCAACCCTTGGGAAACCTTGCGAAAGAAGGTAAAGCCGGTATAAACCGTGCCTTCCGAACGCACGCCGGTTTTCCACTCACCGTATTCCACGGTGTCCGACACCAGCGCCCAGTTGAGGCTGTTGACGAAGGCCGTACCGAAGAACGCCAGGCAGGAGAACAACACAAACAGCATGGAGGTATTGCCCCACATATAGTTCATGGCATCGCCCAGGATCCACAGCGACAGGCCACCCAGATAGACGTTTTTCTTGCCAAAGCGTTTCACCACCGTCGGAACCAGCAGCACCCCAAGCAGGATGCAGCCCATGCTGAAGAAACCCATATAGGACAGCAGGGTGATATCGTTGAGGACGTATTGGGTGTAGTAAATCTGGATCGCCAGCTTGATGTTAAAGCCCGCCAGCGTGCACAGGTTGGCCACGCACAGTACGAACAGCGGTTTGTTACCGGCGATAGCCTTGAAGGACTGCAACAGACCCGGCTTGGGTGCACCCGGTTTCGGGATCTCGACATAACGCTCTTTGACACCGGAATAGCACCACCACATACACAGCATGCCGACGAAAGCGAAGATAGCCGCCCCCACTAGATAACCCACCTGTGGGCGCCCGTCAAACAGCGACAGGATCGGCACAAACGCTACGGTACACAACAACAAACCCACCGTCGCCCCGCCCTGCCGCCAGGCAGCCAGTTGCGCCCGTTCCTGCGGGTTTTTGGTCATCGCAGGCACCATCGCGCCGTAGGAGCAGTTCATCATGCTGAAGAACAGCCCGAATGCCATAAAGATCAGCGTGGCGATCACCGTTTTAATGGTGACATCCAACGAAGCGCCCACGCCGATAAAATTGGCCACCACCAGCAACGCCACCGGCATTGAGGCATAAAGAATAAATGGCCGGAACTTGCCTTTGGGGCCAATATTGCGCCGGGAATCGAGCATCAGCCCGGTCCCCATGTCGGTAAAGGCGGTAAAAAAACGCGAGATAAGAAAGATCAGCCCGCCCCACGCGGCGGGGATCCCCAACACGTCGGTATAGAATTTCAGCAGATACAGCGTGCCGACACACAACAGCAGGTTGGAACCGACATCGCCCATGCCATAGGCGAATTTCTCGCGCAGGGGCAATATCAGCTTCACCGGATCCTGGTTAGCTTCACTCATGGTGATTCTCCTTGGAAAACACCTATTCCCAGAGATAGCCGCCCTTGCCGGTTGGGCTACGGGCGGCTGACAGTTGGTGATTACAGCGTGCGTAGCGAGGCAAACAGCTCCGCCCATTCGCTATCCGCCCGATAGAACACCGGCGGTTGGCCCATTGGTGCTGCTATCGTCACCTCTGCCCCTCCGCTATGCCGCTCACCGGTCCACAGGTTGATCCAGCTATCCTGCGGCAGGTAGAGCGTCCAGTCGGTGCGCCCTTCTTCATGCACCGGAGCCACCAGCAGATCGCGGCCAAACAGGTATTGGTATTTCAGGCTGTAGGTGTGAGCATCGTCTTCATAATGCAGGAACAGCGGGCGCATCACCGGTAAGCCGGACTGCGCATTGAGCGCCACCGCCTGCTTGATGTACGGCTTGAGGGAGGTGAAGACCTGACTCATGCGGGCAAACTGGCGGATGGTTTCCACATCATGATCGAACTGCCAGTTATCATCTGGGCGGTTACCTTCATGGGTACGCATCATCGGCGTGAAAGCGCAGAACTCGCACCAGCGCATCAGCAGTTCTTTGCTGCGTTTCATCTCAAACAGCGTGGTATAACCGCCGATATCGCTGTGGTGCAGACCGTGGCCGGTCATCGCCAACGACAGCGCCGCCGGGATCACCGAAGCCAGGCCGTCGTCCAGGCTCCAGTCCACGTTCTGGTCGCCCGCCCACATCATCACCGAATACTTCTGGCTGCCGGTGTAGCCCGCGCGCATAAAGAATAGGATCTCGCCCAGCTTGCCGCATTCTTCCAGCGCGTCGTAGTTGCACTTGGCCCACAACGCTGGCCAGGCGTTATGCATGATTTCCGCATCGATGCCGTTATGCAAAACGGTATCGGTCGGCAGATATTCGCCGAAGTCCGCCATCCAGCCGTCGAGGCCAAACTCGATCAGGTTCTTTTTGATGACGTTCTTGTACCAGTCATAAGCTTCTGGCTTGGTGAGATCGACTACGCCAGCATAAAACTCGCCAAATTCGACCTGATAATCTTTACCATCGTAATCCTTGGTCAGATAGCCTTTCTCGGCTGCCTCGGCATACAGCTCTTTCTCGATGGCCACATAAGGGTTGATGTACCCCAGGAAATGTACCCCCTCTTTTTTCCACTGCGGGATGCGTTTATCCAGCTCCGGGTACAGCTCGCTGTCCCAGCGCCAGTTCCACATCAGGCGTTTGCCAAAAGAGGTGATCCGCCGTCCTTCCCAGTCCTGCGCCCAGATCCCGCTAACCTTGACACCGTGCTCGCGCATCACGTCCAGCTTCTGTTGGCAGACCTCGGTGCCGCCCTGAATGCCCAGGATGACGCCGTCATACACCCAGTCCGGCAGTTCCGGCTGGCGGCCAAGCAACGCGGTCAGCTTTTCCAACAGGCTGATGTAGCTGTCGGCGCAGTCAAAGCGCAACACCGCCTGATCCTGCCAGATCGCCAGTTCATGGAACTCTGGGGCAGAAAAATCGAAGTTCATGTAGCAGCTGTTTTCTACGTGGCAGTAATATTTCTGGCTACTGACAAACGTCGGCTGCGGGAAGAAGGTCCAGTAGTAATCACCACCGGCGTTTTCCTGGCAGTCTGCCTGCCAGGTAACGTAGGTCTGCTTGTTACGCCCAACCCCCTGCTCGCTGGTCCATAACGGGAAAGGCTTGCCGCGTAGATCGAAATAGGAAAACTGTTCGCCGCAGCCATAAACGTGATCTTGCTGCCGGGCAGCCAGGCGCAACCACATGCGGTTGTTCTGCTCATCGCTGTTGCGCAGCTGCATTTCCAACCGCCCTTGCGCATCGGTAGTGATTGCCAGCGTGCACTGGGCCACATCGCCCCGGCTAAAGCGGATCAGCCAGCCTTTGCCCTGCGGGACGATCTGGGTTTCGGTCAGCGCCAGTTTTTCACTGAGCTGGTCTTTGATGCTGAAGTTGCCGCGGAACATCTCGATATCCGCCTTGCCGCGCCCAATCCACAGGCACGGAGCCGCAGCCGTGTGTTGTATCAGCACACGCTGCTGAAAGGTCAACGTAAATCCACCTGCGTGTTGCGTGAGTTCCAAGCCTTGCTGAGAAACCATGATCCATTCTCCAAAAGGTTAAATGCCGTATTTTTCCAAGCGTTGGTCGCCCGCTCAGGTCAGTTCAATCACGTCCAAACCAAGCAGACCGGCCACTTTGCGCAGCAGCGGGCGGTGCTCGCCGTAAACCAGCGAGGTGTGGTGCTCCATACCCGCCGCAATCAGGCGCTGGCGGTAAGTGTCTGCATCCACATCCAGGCGCGCCGTCCCGGCTGTGCCGGAAAACGCCAGCGGAGCCTTGATCATTTCGCCACCGGCCAGCATCAGGCGCAGCTTGCCCTCACCCTGAGTGATGCGGCATAGCGTGATGCGCCCCGGTTTGAGAGCAAACTCAGACAGCAGAGGAAGCTTGCGGTTGGAGTGGATGGTGGCCTGCACCGGGCCATCGCGATCGGCCATTTCGATCGGTGCCTGCCCGCAGTGCCAGAACACCACGCTGTTATCCTGCGGATCGATATCCACCAGGTCGGTATTGAACGCCGCATTGCCAGAGGCCCACTGCGCCATCAGCGAAGAGAGCACGCCAAACATGTCGGCTTCACAGCCACACGGCACTTTATCTTCGTTCATCAACGCCAACGCCCCGCAGGCAGCGCAGCCGTAATCGGTAAAGAAATCCGGCCAACAGCGCACGGCAATGCCGGTGTAACCTTCACGCTGCGCTTTTTCACGCAGGGCAGAGTAAACCTTGAGCGTTTTGCGGGTGGCCGTTTGATCCATCTCTGCCAGGTTAGGGAAATCCTTGGCACGGCGCGCATAAGGCGCATCGGCCACGCTGTCCGGCAGCGCCTTCACCTCTTCAATAAATTCCAGCACCGGCTGGCGAGTCACCTCAACGCCAAAGTGCTGCGTCAGTTGCTGCTGGTTGTAGTTACAGGCGTCAAAACCCAGCGGGTGTTCACCAATCACCATCACCTTGGCCTGTTTGAAGCGCTTAACGATCGCCGCGGCCTGCGCCAACTGCTGTAATTCGTTAATCACCCGGCTGTCGTCCGGCAGGCCGTGCAGCGTTTGCACGTTGATGGCTTCACGGCTCAGGGCATGGCAAGCCAGATTCACCCCGCAGAAAGAGTTCAGACGCAAACGGCCACCGGTACGGGCCTCCGGGAATGACCACATCGCAGTGGGCACCGGGAAATCTCGCACCACTTCGGTGGTGAGGGAGGCATCGGTAAAGGTCACTTGCAGGATCAGTAGCAGATCGAGATCGGCCTGTTTGAGTGCGGGCAGTATTTGCAGAGCCGATTCGGCATCAAACTGTAATACCGGTTCCCCCACCAGCTCGATATCCATCCCGCTCAGCGCCTGCCAGGCTTGCGCCAGCATCTCTTGCGCGTAGGGCACATCGAAGGTCGCGCGGCCAAGCGCCAACACGCCCACTTTTGCTTTATTTTTCATCACATTGCTTCCAGTAATCGAATAAATCTATGCCACGGTGCTGAAGCGGTGTTCAGTCTGGCTGTAATAGTTTTCCCCTGGGCGCAGCACCACGTTGCCAAAATGGGCGTGGTGAATGCTGTCTGGGAACGCCTGGGTTTCAAGGCAGATGCCGGAAAACGCCTGATAGCGATGGCCAGCCTTGCCATTCCAGATCTTGTTGGAAAGCTTGAAGGCGTTATAAAACTGCACGCCCGGCAGCGAGGTGTGTACTTCCATCACTCGCCCGGTCTGCGGACAAATCAGGCTGGCGGCGGGATGCAAAGCACCATCGCCAGGTTTAAGCACGTAGTTCATATCAAAATCCTGCGCCGGGCGGTGCAGCATGGCGTCCCCAAGACGACGGGCGTTGCGGAAATCAAATGCCGTCCCGGCAACACGGCGGATTTCACCGGTGGGCAGCATGGTGGTTTCATCTACCGGCGTCATAAAGTCGGCGTCGATCTTGAGCTGCTGATCGTGGATCAGGTGCTGATGCCCGCGCAGGTTGTAGTGGCTGTGATTAACCAGGTTGACCAGCGTCGGCTTATCGGTCTGTGCCTCAAAGCTCAGCGTCATCACGTTATCTTCCGTCAGGCCGATGCGGTGGCTAACCTGCAGATTGCCCGGATAGCCTTCCTCACCATCGATAGAGGTACGGCTGAAAATAATGCCGTCGCCGTCTTCCTGTGCCTGCCAGACATATTTGTCAAAACCCCGACGTCCGCCGTGCAGGTGTTGTCCGGTAGGAAGCTCGTTGGTGGCCAGAATAGATTCCTGACCGTCGATGCTGAAACGGCCACCAGCAATACGGTTGGCACAGCGCCCGGCAATCGCGCCGAAGAACGGATGCCCGGCCTGATAAGCCGCCAAATTGTCGAACCCCATCACGACATCTTCCGCTTGCCCATGGCGATCCGGCACCCAAAGCTGAGTAATGATGCAGCCGTAATCGGTCACACACAGCCGCATCCCGTTGGCATTGGTCAGCGTGAAAAGGGAAACGGCCTGCCCTTGATGTTCGCCAAAATGCTGGCGTTGAATGGTTGTCATAATCTGTGCCCTATGGTGAGCGCGGCAGTTTGCCGCGCAACGGATGCTTAAAACTGAGCGGCTTTACCCTGGCTGCCAAACAGTCTGATTTTTTCGGCGACCTTGGCCTGCATCACATCACGGCCATGTCCGAGCGACACCGCCAAGACAAACTCGTGCGGATCCTTGTCGAGCACTTCAGCCATGCCCTGGGTGAAAGCCTGCCGCAGTTCGGTGTCCACGTTCACCTTGGCGACGCCCAGTGAAACCGCCTTGCGGATCTGATCGTCTGGTACGCCGGAGCCGCCGTGCAGGACAATCGGTTTTTTGACGATCTCGCGGATCTCTTGCAGGCGTTCGAACGCCAGCTTGGGCTCCTGTTTGTACAGGCCGTGAGCCGTGCCAATAGACACCGCCAGATAATCCACCGTGGTCGATTGAGCAAACTGCAGCGCTTCGTCACTGCTGGTGATCAGGGCGTCTTTTTCGTCGACCGAAATATCATCCTCGGTGCCGCCGATCTTGCCGATCTCACCTTCGACCCCAATGTTCAGCGCGTGGGCCACATCCGCCACGGCACGGGTGATCCGCACGTTTTCGTCAAATGACAGGTGAGAGCCGTCAAACATCACCGACTGGAACCCGGCCTGCACCGCCTGCATGGTCTGTTCGAAGCTGCGGCTGTGATCCAGGTGGATGCACACCGGCACCGTGATATCGTGCATAAACGCATCGATCATCGCCTTCATGGGCTCCAGCCCCATCACGCTAATCACTTTCTGCCCCACCTGGATCATGATCGGGGCCTGCTCCTGTTCGGCTGCCAGCAAAATGGCGCGAATGGTTTCGGCGTTGTGTGCGCTGAACGCGCCGATGGCATAGCCGTTTTCCCATGCATGTTGGATCATGGTGTTACCAGATAAATAAGGCATTTCTTCTCCCCTCTGCGCGCTGCATAGCAACCGCAATTACGTTAAGTGTTACGCGTGATCCGCTCTGCCCGAAGCAGCCCGAACCTGTTCCAAAATGGCACTCCAATCCTGACGCCCACGCCCGCTGGCCCGCGCCTGGCTGTAAACCTCGCGTGAGGCTGCCCCCATCGGCATGGCGACGTGCAACTGATTGGCCACATCCAGCGCTATGCCCAGATCCTTGTGCGCCAGATCGATCATGAACGCCGGGCTGAGATCGCCCTTCAGCACCTTGTTTGGCCAGGTGGTGGTGAAATGCCCCTTGCCTGCCGGAGTGCCGCTCATCACTTGCAGCGCAACGTCAAACGACAGCCCCAGCGCCTCGCACAGCACCGCAGCTTCGGCAGACAGCGCGTTGAGCGCGATGCTCATGTAGTTGTTGATCAGCTTCACGCGGATCCCCATGCCCGGCCCACCGGCGTTGATCAGCTCCGAGCCCATCGCCATCAGCACTGGCGTCGCACGCTCCACCTGCTCGGCAGTCCCACCGGCCAGGATCAGCAACGTGCCAGCCTGAGCATGGTCTGAAGTCCGCCCGACCGGGGCATCCATCAGGCTAAAACCCCGAGCCTGCATCTGGGCAATCAGCCGATCCGTTTGCATTGGGTGGATGGTGGACATATCCATCACCAATGCCGCAGGCGATAAGGTGCAGCACACCCCCTCGGCACCAAATAGCACCTCATGTACCAGTTCGCCGTTAGGCAACATGGTGATGACGAACTCCGCGTCCTGTACCGCCTGCGCCGGGCTGGTTGC
Source organism: Serratia sp. N21D137 (assembly GCF_047530005.1). Taxonomy (NCBI): domain Bacteria; kingdom Pseudomonadati; phylum Pseudomonadota; class Gammaproteobacteria; order Enterobacterales; family Yersiniaceae; genus Serratia; species Serratia sp. N21D137. Next base: position 21,716 of record NZ_JBLJAJ010000032.1, on the reverse strand, counting down.
CGCCTTGGCCCCCTGAGCAACCAAGGTGCTGACCGCCGCCGGGCTGATATCAAAAACGTTCAGCCGGTGCCCCTGCTTAATCAGGTTGCTGGCCATCGGTGCGCCCATTTGCCCTAGCCCGATAAATGCGATCTGTGCCATGGTTCTCTCCTGTTGGTTACCTGTGTCATGTCTGTGTCATCTCATCGGCCATAAACCAGACCGTTTTTGTCTGTTTTTGATCGTATTTGTAATTTATGGTCAAAAAATTGACAGCCGTCACTCTTTTAACATTTGAGTGAATTAAAATGGTGGCAGCGTGATCGGTAGCCACTTTTTGCTGGAAACCGTTCGCTTACACAGTTCAACATCCAGGGATCCAGACCATGACTCGAATCGCATGCGTAGGCATTGCAGTGCAAGACCGCCTGTATTACGTAGAGAAACTGCCTGAAGGCGGGGGGAAATATGTTGCCAACGACTACCGCGAAATTGGCGGAGGCCCAGCGGCAACGGCTGCGGTAGCCGCAGCCAGATTGGGCGCAGAGGTAGATTTCATTGGCCGGGTCGGGGACGATGCCACCGGGCAAACCCTGTTGGCCGAGTTAGGCAGCTATGGCGTCAATGTCAGACATGCCCGCCGTTGCCCACAGGCGCGCTCATCGCAATCGGCTGTGCTGGTGGATGCCCAGGGAGAACGCATGATCATCAACCATCCCAGCCCAGACTTACCCGAGGATGCCGAATGGCTGCATGACATCGACTTTAGCCAGTACGATGTGGTGTTGGCGGACGTGCGTTGGCATCAGGGCGCGCTGACTGTCTTCACCTTGGCCCGGCGCGCAGGTGTCACTACCCTGTTGGACGCCGATGTCACACCGCAGGATATCCGCCCGCTGGTTGCTTTGGCCGACCATGCCGCCTTCTCCGAGCCGGGTTTGCTGCGGATGACAGGAAAAACGGATATCGAGCAGGGATTGCGTGCAGCAAAAAATGACAAAAACGGACAAGTTTATGTCACTCAGGGTAAACATGGCTGTTTCTGGCTGGAAAACGCTCAACTGAAACATCAGCCAGGCTTTTCGGTTGAGGTGGTGGATACCACGGGGGCTGGCGACGTTTTCCACGGTGCGCTGGCGGTAGCCCTGGGTTCACAACCCGATATAGCTCAGGCGGTGCGTTACGCCAATGCAGTTGCCGCATTGAAGTGTACCCGTCCTGGCGGGCGCGCGGGCATCCCCAATTGTGATCAAACTGACTCTTTCCTGGCCAGTTTTGTATAATATGGTTGGCCGATGACAATATTAAGGGAGTGGAGCATGAGTCTGACTGAACTTACCGGCAACCCACGCCACGATCAGCTGATCCAGTTGATCGCCAAGCGCGGCTATATGAACATCGACGAGCTGGCGCAATTGCTGGAAGTGTCAACGCAGACGGTCAGGCGCGATATCCGCAAACTGAGCGAGCAGGGGCTGATTAGCCGCCATCATGGCGGGGCAGGCCGTGCCTCTAGTGTGGTCAACACGGCCTTTGAGCAACGGGAACTCTCTTACACGCAAGAGAAGATAGCCATTGCGGAGGCCATTGCCGATTATATTCCCGATCGTTCCACCATTTTTATCACCATCGGCACCACCGTTGAGCATGTTGCCCGGGCGCTGATGAACCACAGCCATCTGCGCATCATTACCAACAGCCTGCGGGTGGCGCATATCCTGTATAAAAACACCGAGTTCGAAGTGATGGTGCCGGGCGGTACGCTGCGCCACAATAACGGCGGTATCATCGGCCCCAGCGCCGTAAGCTTTGTGGAAGGCTTTCGCGCCGACTATCTGATCACCAGCGTAGGGGCAATCGAAGCCAACGGCGATCTGTTGGAATTTGACGTGAATGAGTCCAGCGTGGTGAAAGCGATGATGGCACACTCACGTCATATTCTGCTGGCTGCGGACCACACCAAGTTCCATGCTTCGGCGGCAGTAGAAATCGGCAATACCCGACAGGCGACCGCGTTATTTACCGACCTACCTCCCCCCTCAGCAATGGGATCGGTGTTACAGCAGCAGCAAGTGGAACTGGTCGTCATTCCCACCAGCAGCGACGAACCCACGCTCTGATCCACGGTGGTAAATCTGCTGATTTTCCTGCCGTTCCTCAATGCACGCAGAACTTTACCATGCGTGCATTAATTACCCGTTTGACACTGCCAATATTCCCTGCCAATAGTTGCCATAGTCACCAATATATCCTGCCATTACCCATTGCTCATTACGGTTAAATAACCGCGTAAAAACCGGGTAATTATACCCAATCATCAAACCGGGTATCACCAGAAAAATCCTGCGATATGAACATTGAGGGTTGTCTCAGAATGTCAGTGTGTTAGGGTATAGGGCACTCTTATTTTCTATTAGGACAATTTTAGCGTTTGATAATAAACCAAAGGAAACAGCGAATTGCATGGCAATTAAACTAGAAGTTAAAAATTTATATAAGATATTTGGTGAGCACCCGGAACGCGCATTTAAGCTGATAGACAAAGGTTTGACGAAAGACCAGCTGCTGGAAAAAACGGGGTTATCACTGGGCGTCAAGAACGCCTCTCTGGCCATTGAAGAAGGCGAGATATTTGTCATCATGGGGCTTTCCGGTTCCGGTAAATCCACCCTGGTACGCCTTCTCAATCGTCTGATAGAACCCACCCGCGGTGAGGTGCTGATTGACGGCGAGGATATATCCAAAATATCCGATGCTGCGCTACGCACCGTGCGGCGTAATAAGATCAGCATGGTGTTCCAGTCATTCGCTTTAATGCCGCATATGAACGTATTAAATAATACCGCCTTCGGCATGGAATTAGCGGGTATTCCTTTACAGGAACGCCAGGAAAAAGCGCTGGACGCTTTGCGTCAGGTTGGGCTGGAAAATTATGCCAATGCCTATCCCGATGAACTGTCCGGTGGTATGCGCCAGCGTGTCGGCTTAGCCCGCGCCATGGCTAACGATCCGGATATATTGTTAATGGATGAAGCCTTCTCTGCGCTGGACCCATTAATTCGTGCCGAGATGCAGGATGAGCTCGTCAAATTACAGGCGAAACATCAGCGCACCATCGTCTTTATTTCCCACGATCTGGATGAAGCGATGCGTATTGGCGATCGCATTGCCATTATGCAAGGCGGCGAAGTGATCCAGGTGGGGACCCCGGATGAAATATTAAATAATCCGGCCAACGATTATGTGCGCACCTTCTTCCGCGGCGTCGATATCAGCCACGTTTTCAGTGCCAAAGATATCGCCAAACGTCGCCCGGTGACCCTGATCCGTAAGACCCCCGGTTTTGGTCCGCGCTCTGCGTTGCAGATCCTGCGTGATGAAGACCGTGACTATGGCTACGTGCTTGAACGCGGCCAGAAATTTATCGGCGTGGTATCGATAGACTCTCTCAAGCAGGCGCTGGCGGCCAATCAAACGCTGGACGACGCCTTGCTGGATGCCCCACTGCCCGTTCCGGCGGATATGCCGCTGAGCGAACTGATCTCACTGGTCGCACAGGCTCCTTGCGCCGTGCCGGTGGTCGGGGAAGACAACAACTATATCGGTATCATTTCCAAAGGCATGCTGCTGCAGGCTTTAGATAAAGAGGGCCCTACGAATGAGTGATTATCAGGATCCATGGGCAACAGCTGCCACATCCCCTAACGACGCCCCGGCAACTCAGGCTGCTACCAGCAGCGATCCCTGGTCAACCGGCGCACCGGCAGACAGCGTACCCCACGATGCCGCTAATCAGGCCGCATCGGGCGCTGACTGGCTTAACAGCGCCCCAGTGGAGCCCGAGCACTTTAGCCTGCTGGATCCGTTCCACAAGGCTTGGGTGCCGTTTGACAGCTGGGTCACCCACGCCATTGATTGGCTGGTACTGCACTTCCGTCCGCTGTTCCAGGGTATTCGCGTGCCGGTAGATTTCATCCTCAGCGGTTTCCAGCAGTTTTTGCTGGGTATGCCTGCTCCAGTCGCCATTTTGCTGTTCTCGCTGATCGCCTGGCAGATATCCAGCCTCGGCATGGGAGCCGCCACGCTGCTGTCGTTAGTCGCCATCGGCGCTATCGGGGCCTGGTCACAGGCGATGGTCACGCTGGCGCTGGTGCTCACCGCCCTGTTCTTCTGCATCCTGATCGGCCTGCCGTTGGGCATATGGTTGGCACGCAGCAAACATGCCGCCAAGGTGATCCGGCCACTGCTTGATGCCATGCAGACCACACCAGCCTTCGTCTATCTGGTGCCGATCGTCATGTTGTTCGGTATTGGTAACGTGCCAGGGGTAGTGGTAACAATCATCTTCGCCCTGCCGCCCATCGTACGTCTGACGATCCTGGGCATCAAACAGGTGCCGGAAGATCTGATCGAAGCCGCCGAATCCTTCGGCTCCAGCCCGCGCCAGCTGCTGTTTAAAGTGCAGCTGCCGCTGGCCATGCCAACCATCATGGCCGGGGTTAACCAAACGCTGATGCTGGCGCTGTCGATGGTGGTTATCGCCTCGATGATCGCCGTAGGCGGTCTGGGCCAGATGGTGCTGCGTGGCATCGGCCGCCTGGATATGGGGCTGGCCGCCGTAGGTGGCGTCGGTATCGTTATTCTTGCCATTATTCTCGATCGTCTCACCCAGTCGCTGGGGCGCGATCGCCGCAGTAAAGGGCTAGGCCGCTGGTATACCCACGGCCCAATCGGGTTGATCGCTCGCCCGTTTATCAAAAAAGCCTGATCGTTCCACCCGCCAGCGGCTTACTGCCCTGGCGGGCTATCTCCAAACAACATCAATAACAGAGGAAAAACTATGCGCACTACAGGGATCTGGGCGATTGCCCTTACCACACTGCTTGGTTCACAGGTTGCTTCCGCTGCTGATTTGCCAGGAAAAGGTATTTCGGTACAACCGATACAGAGCACCATCTCCGAGGAGACCTTCCAAACGCTGCTGGTCAGCAAGGCATTGGAAAAACTCGGTTATGACGTGAAAGAGCCGCGTGAGGTGGACTACAACGTGGCCTACACTTCCATCGCCGCAGGGGATGCTACTTTTCTGGCGGTGAACTGGGATCAGTTACATGCCGATCAATATCAGGCCGCCGGGGGCGATAAAAAATTCTATCGCGAAGGGGCTTACGTCAGCGGTGCCGCTCAGGGCTACCTGATCGACAAAAAAACCGCCGAGAAGTATCACATTACCAACGTTGAGCAACTAAAAGATCCGAAAATTGCCAAGCTGTTTGATACCAACGGTGACGGCAAGGCCGACTTGACCGGCTGTACCCCGGGCTGGGGCTGTGAAACGGTGATTAATCACCATATTGACGCCTATGGCTTGGGCAAAACCGTGGAGCATAATCAGGGCAACTACGCCGCCATGATCTCCGATACCATCACCCGCTTCAAAGAAGGCAAGCCGGTGCTGTATTACACCTGGACGCCGTACTGGGTCAGCGATGTGATGGTGCCAGGGCGTGACGTTGTCTGGCTACAGGTGCCGTTCTCTTCCCTGCCGGGCGAGCTGAAAGATGTCGATACCAAGCTGCCGAACGGGGCCAACTATGGCTTCCCGGTCAACAACATGCATATTGCCGCCAATAAGCAGTGGGCGCAGGCCAACCCTGCCGCCGCCAAGCTGTTTGCCATCATGAAACTGCCGATTGCCGACGTCAACGCGCAGAACCTGCGGATGCATGCAGGCCAGTCCTCCGAGGCTGATATCCAAAACCATGTCAATGGCTGGATCAAGGCTCACCAAGCCACGTTTGACGGCTGGGTGAAAACCGCCGCTGAAGCCGCCAAGTCATAATAGCCCCATGGGCGCGGCATAGACGCTGCGCCCTCATTCCGGCAACATCATCTCGGTAAACTGTAAAAATCGTTCGGCCGTCTTCGACAGAGGTGAGTTCCACACGCAATACACCTGACGACGTGGACCATCGACGATCGGAATAGCCACCAGCGAACTCAAACGCTGGGCGGTGGAAATTGGCACTATTCCCGCCGCCAAACCTCGCCGTACCAGATTCTCCAACCATTCGATATGGTCGATCTCAAAGCTCACATGGCGTTTGATCCCTGCCGCCTGGAAGGCCCGGTCGGTCTGCCGCCGTGCCCCGGTTCCGCTATAGAAATCCACCAGCGGCACTTCTGATAGCGTTTGCAGATTGATACGTTGATACCCCGCCAGAGCATGTTCTGCGGCCACCAACGCCACCAGCGGCTCATCGGTCAACTGGCGATGCGACTCTGGCAGCATGTCTTTATCGCCCGGCCAGATGCCAACAAATGCCACATCGGTCTTCTGCTGGCGAATATCTTCCAGCAACACCTCGCTAATGCCAACGTACAGCCGGATATTCACCGCCGGATGATGACGGTGGAATTCCCCCAGCTTTTCGGTGAGGTCAATCGCGTTGATGGTTGAAATAGTGCCAATCGTCAGCGTACCGGATACCGTACCAGCGGCCGCCACCACTTCCTCTACCAACGTCTGCTTGGCGGCCAACAACCGCTGCGCCGGTTGAATGAAAGCCCGGCCAGCGGTGGTCAGCTCAACGCGACGCGAAGTGCGCTCAAACAGCGTACAACCGAGTTCTTCTTCCAGCTTGGCGACCTGATGACTCAGGGCAGACTGCACCGTATGGCAGCGCTGTGCAGCACGGGTAAAGCTCTGCTCCTCGGCCACCGCTAGGGCATAACGGATCTGTTTTAGATTCATGCTATCTATCGCGAAATGAGATGGATCAGATGAAAATTATACATTGGTTTAACATTCTATTCTGCCTGATACTTCGATCACAGATTTCCATTATTGAAGACCTATGAACCAACCAACCGAACACCCGGGGCTTAGCCCTGCACTGACGCTGTTAATCGCAATGGCCACCGGCCTGGCGGTTGCCAGCAACTACTACGCCCAGCCGCTGCTGGAAACCATCGCACAAAACTTTAATCTCTCGGTTAACCAGGCCGGATTTATCGTCACCGCTGCCCAGCTAGGCTATGCGGTTGGCCTGCTGTTTCTGGTGCCGTTGGGCGATATGTTTGAGCGCCGCGGGCTGATCGTCTTTATGACGCTGTTAGCCGCCGGGGGCATGCTGATCACCGCATCCTCCAGCACCCTATCGATGATGATCCTCGGAACGGCCCTTACCGGCTTGTTCTCCGTCGTGGCCCAGCTTTTAGTGCCACTCGCCGCCACCTTGGCGCACCCGGCAAAACGCGGTAAAACCGTCGGTGTGATCATGAGCGGCCTGCTGCTCGGCATTCTGCTGGCACGTACCGTCGCCGGTGCTTTAGCGGCCCTCGGCGGCTGGCGTACCATCTACTGGGTGGCCAGCGTGTTGATGATCCTGATGGCCCTGCTGCTGTGGCGCGCCTTGCCACGCTATAAGCTGCATTCCGGCCTGAACTACCCGCAGTTGCTGAAATCCATCTTTTCCCTGTTCTGCTTCACCCCGTTGCTGCGTACCCGCGCGATCATTGGCGCTTTGTCGTTCGCCAACTTCAGCGTGCTATGGACCTCAATGGCTTTCCTGCTGGCTTCCCCACCGTTCAACTATTCCGAAGGCGTAATTGGGCTATTTGGTCTAGTGGGTACTGCTGGCGCCTTGGCAGCCTCACGTGCCGGTCATCTGGCCGATAAGGGCAAAGCAGGGCTAACCACCAGCGTCGGATTGGTGCTGTTGCTGCTGTCCTGGATCCCGATTGCGTTGGCCCCGTACTCTCTCTGGGCGCTGATTATCGGCATTCTGGTGCTGGATCTGGCGGTACAGGGGGTGCATGTCACCAACCAAAGCGTGATTTATCGCATCATGCCGGAGGCGCGTAATCGCCTGACCGCCGGTTACATGACCAGCTATTTTATCGGGGGTGCCGTGGGTTCAGTACTTTCCGCCGCCGCTTATCAACATGCTGGTTGGAACGGCGTAGCGGCGATTGGTGGCGTATTGTGCGTGCTGAATCTGCTGACCTGGTGGCGTGGCAAGCGCTATGACCCGCAGGGTCCGGCCACTATCTAGTTAGCAAGAAAATAATAACCCAGGAAATTTATTAGGCCGCAGGGTGTGAAAATTACTTACACTCTGGTAATATTGTCGCGGTAAATTATTGGCGACCTATGCACCCTGCGCCCCGGACCACCATGAACGACCTTACTCAGGTAAGTTTTCTTTCTATCCCCTCCGCAGGATGCCGTAGTGCCCCGCCCAGTGACTTAAACAAACCTTACCTATCTCAGCCTGCGGAACGGCAGAATTTGTGCCTTCAATCACAAGACCTTAGAGTCTGTGGCGTTAAGCATTTACAAACAACTTACAAATGACACGAATTGCTAAATTATTCCCCTGGCTGAAGATTTACATTATTAATCACTATCGTTACTATACCGAACGAAATTAATGAGGCACTAAATTATGGAAAGCTCGTTTACCCCCATAGAGCAAATGCTGAATTTCCGCGCCAAACGTCAGAAAGACTTCCCCTACCAGGAAATCCTGCTGACCCGCCTGTGCATGCATATGCAAGGCAAGCTGTTGGAAAATCGCAATAAAATGCTGAAAGCACAGGGAATCAACGAAACCTTGTTTATGGCTCTCATTACGCTGGATGCGCAGGAAAACCACAGTATTCAGCCTTCTGAGCTAAGCTCGGCCCTGGGTTCGTCACGCACCAATGCCACCCGCATTGCCGATGAACTAGAGAAACGCGGTTGGATTGAGCGCCGGGAAAGCGATCACGATCGCCGCTGCCTGCATCTGCATATGACTCAGGCTGGGGAAGCGTTTCTCGAACAATTGCTGCCACCGCAGCATAAATGTCTGCACTTTCTGTGGTCTACGCTGAACGACGAGGAGCAGCAGCAGCTTGAAACGCTGACGCGCAAATTGTTGACCCGTTTGGATCAGATGGAAGTTTCAGAACAGTTATCCCAATAATTCCTGTTCAGGTAATCATTTTATGCGATCCCCGTTAAACTGGAGATTCACCCCGCTGTTCGCCGTTCTGTTGCTGGCGGGGTGCGCATCTACCGATAATATTGCCCCGCAATCCAAGATGATGGATCCGCAACAGCTGCAGCTTGCCCAGCCGAAAGTCAGCTCGCTTGCCATCAGCCCGCAATGGTGGCGCACGCTTAACGATCCCCAGCTTGATAGCCTGATGACCCAGACGCTGCAAAACTCGCCTTCGCTGCAACAGGCGGGCGCTCGCGTGCGTGAAGCCCAAAGCGTGGCAGGTGAAGCCAGTGCCGCCAACGGCCCCAACCTGGATCTGAATGCCAGCATCAACCGTCAGCGTGTGGCGCAAAACACCAACCTGGGCTTTGGTTATCCGCCCAACCCGGTGTATGAGTCCTCTAACTCCTTGGGCCTGAATCTGGCCTATGAGTTTGACTGGTGGGGCAAATATCGCAATCAGGTCAATGCGGCAAAAGCGCAGATCGACGCAGCCCGTGCCGAGCAGGCACAGGCCGCTCTGACGCTGACCAGTTCGGTAGCTTCAGCCTATTACCAGTTACAGGCGAATTACGCGCTGGAGAATGTGCTGCAACAAGAGGTGGATAACAATCAACGCCTGGCAGACCTGCGCCAAAAGCAATATAAAGCCGGGATCTACGGCGTGGAAATCCCGCAACAGACCCAGGCACAAGCAGACAGTGCCAAGCAGCAGATCATCCAGCTGCAGTCACAGATTGAACAACTCAAACACCAGTTGGCCGCCCTGGCCGGTCTTGGCCCGAATGCGATGCAGTCTCTGCATCCGGTGGCCATGCCAAGCGAAGAACAGTTAGCCCCCAAAGGCGAACTCACCGCAGAGTTACTGGGTAAACGCCCGGACATCGTGGCACAGCGCCAACTGGTAGAGTCCTATAACCAACGGGTCAGTGCGGCACGCAAAGAGTTTTACCCTAGCCTGTCGATCTCGGCCTTTGCTGGCTTGACCACCACCAACGTCGGCGGCACCAGCCCGAATCTGTTTGAGGCCGCCAGCCAGGCGTGGGGCGTGGTTCCAGCCATTTCCCTGCCAATCTTCCATGCCGGTGCGCTACGCAGCAAGCTGGGTGAAGAGTCTGCACTCTACGATCAGGCGGTGGGTTCCTATAACCAAACGCTCGTCAATGCGTTACAGGAAACGGCCGACGCCATCACCATTCAACAGAGCAGTAGCAAGCAGCTGCTGCAGGCAACCTCTGCCTCCCAATCCATGCAGGATGTGTACCGGGTCGCCAACGCCAAATACCAGGCAGGAATTATTGGGCGTGATGAACTGTTGACCAGCCAGACGCAGCTATTACAGCAGCAACAGGCACAACTGAATGCCAGCAGCAACTTGATGCAGGCGAAGATAGCATTGGTACGCGCGTTGGGGGGTGGCTACCAGGCCCCGGCGGCAGCGGAACCTAAAGCATAATTTTAGAGCGTGGAGAATACCATGAGTGCAAGTGCGGAAACTCAAACCCCGCAGCAACCGGCTGGCAAAAAACGGCAGCGTAAATTCTGGCTGCTGCTGTTGACGTTTATTTTTGTGATTATTGGGGTGGCCTATTTAGTTTATTGGTTCCTGGTGCTGCGTCATCACCAAGAAACCGACGATGCCTACGTGGCCGGTAATCAGGTGCAGATCATGGCACAGGTCTCCGGTAGCGTGAACAGCGTGACCTTTGATAACACCGACTTTGTCCGCAAAGGCGATGTGCTGTTAACGCTGGATCCTACCGACGCCGAACAGGCGTTTGAACGGGCCAAAACCGCGCTGGCCAACAGCGTGCGCCAAACGCATCAGTTGGTGATCAACGGTAAGCAGTATCAGGCTAACATTGCGCTGCGCAAATCCGAGCTGAGCAAGGTAGAAAACGATCTCAAGCGTCGTATCGTGCTGGGCAACGCCGATGCCATTGGCCGCGAAGAGCTGCAACATGCGCGTGACGCGGTAGACAATGCCAAAGCGGCACTGGAAGTCGCAGTGCAGCAATATAATGCCAATCAGGCGATGGTGCTGAATACCCCGCTGGATAAACAGCCCGCCGTGCTGCAAGCCGCCGCACAGATGCGCGACGCCTGGATGGCGCTGCAGCGTACCCGCATCGTCAGCCCAATCACCGGCTTCGTTTCACGCCGTAGCGTTCAGGTGGGGGCACAGATCTCCCCTGGAACGCCTCTGATGGCCATAGTGGCACCGGACCATGTCTGGGTGGACGCCAACTTTAAAGAAACGCAGATCGCCAATATGCGTATCGGCCAAGAGGCTACCGTGGTAAGTGACCTGTACGGCAGCGACGTGGTGTTCAAAGGCAAGGTCGTGGGTATCGATATGGGTACCGGCAGCGCATTCTCACTGTTGCCTGCACAGAACGCGACCGGCAACTGGATCAAAGTGGTGCAACGTTTACCCGTGCGTATCGAACTGGATGCGCAACAGGTTGCTGAGCATCCTCTGCGTATCGGTCTTTCTACGCTGGTCAAAGTCGACACCACCAATCTGGACGGCCTGGTGCTCTCCGATACGGTACGCCAAAAACCGCTGTTTGAAACCAACGCGCTGACGCTGGATCTGGCGCCGGTAAATCAGATGATCGCCGATGTGATCCATGCAAACGCCGGTTAAGCGAGCGGGAGGCTACCTTGGCACAGAAACCGCTTGAAGGTGCCCAGCTCGCCTGGATGACGGTCGCGCTCGCCATGGCGACCTTTATGCAGGTGCTGGACTCCACCATTGCCAACGTGGCGATACCGACCATCTCGGGTAACCTCGGGTCTTCCAACTCGCAGGGCACCTGGGTGATCACCTCGTTTGGGGTGGCCAACGCCATCTCCATTCCGATCACCGGCTGGTTGGCGAAACGCGTGGGTGAAGTTCGCCTGTTCCTGTGGTCCACGGCGCTGTTCGCCCTGGCCTCCTGGCTGTGCGGTATCTCTAACAGTCTGGGCATGCTGATCTTCTTCCGCGTGATCCAGGGCATCGTCGCCGGGCCGCTGATCCCGTTGTCGCAGAGCTTGTTGCTGAATAACTATCCCCCCGCCAAGCGTTCGATGGCCCTGGCGCTATGGTCAATGACCGTGATCGTCGCGCCGATTTTCGGGCCGATCCTGGGCGGCTATATCAGCGATAACTATCACTGGGGCTGGATCTTCTTCATCAACATTCCGATTGGGCTGTTTGTGATCCTGGTCGCGATGTCGACGTTGAAAGGCAGGGAAACCAAAACCGAGATCAAACCGATCGATACCGTCGGGCTGGTACTGCTGGTGGTTGGCATCGGTGCGCTGCAGATCATGCTCGATCAGGGCAAGGAGCTGGACTGGTTCAACTCGACCGAGATCATTGTCCTGACCGTCGTGGCCGTGGTGGCGTTGGTGTTCCTGGTGGTATGGGAGCTCACGGACGATCACCCGGTGGTGGATTTGTCGCTGTTCAAATCGCGCAACTTTACCATCGGCTGTCTGTGTATCAGCCTGGCCTACATGCTGTATTTCGGAGCGATCGTGCTGTTGCCACAGTTGCTACAGGAGGTATATGGCTACACTGCCACCTGGGCCGGCTTGGCGTCTGCGCCGATCGGGCTGCTGCCGGTGATCTTGTCACCGATTATCGGCCGCTTCGGTCATCGGCTGGATATGCGCCGTTTGGTCACCTTCAGCTTCATCATGTATGCCGTGTGCTTCTACTGGCGCGCCTACACGTTTGAGCCGGGGATGGATTTTGGCGCTTCCGCCTGGCCGCAGTTCTTCCAGGGCTTTGCGATTGCCTGCTTCTTTATGCCGCTGACGACCATTACCCTGTCTGGGTTGCCGCCGGATCGCATAGCGGCAGCATCGAGCCTGTCGAACTTTACCCGTACCTTGGCGGGCTCTATCGGCACCTCGATCACCACTACGCTGTGGACCAGCCGGGAGGCGATGCATCACTCGCAACTGAGCGAGTTTGTGAATCCGTTTAACCCGCAGTCGCAGGAGATGTACAGCAAGCTGGAGCAGCTCGGCATGAGCAAGCAGCAGGCTTCGGCGTATATCGCCAACGAGATCACCGCGCAGGGGCTGATCATCTCGGCCAACGAGATATTCTGGCTTTCGGCGGGGGTGTTCCTGATCTTGCTGGCGCTGGTCTGGTTCGCCAAACCACCGTTCAGTTCCGGGGGCGGTGGGGGCGGAGCCCACTGATCGAGTCACGCCCACAGAGGCTTATGTGAATGGCGAAGGCCCTATCGGATCTTCTGTGATATGGGCGATTCATCTTTGAACCGTCCCATATCACACTACTAGTTTCAGCTATATTTGTGGTTGTACACAGTTTATACTGTATGGGTAGATTAACGGAGGTTCTCTATGAAACACACTCCACAGAACAACGCACAAGTACTCGGCCTGAACGCGCCAGTGGTTCGTTTAACAGGGACACGTCGTCAAAAAGCAGACCAGTTGATAACCATGTTTGACGAAGCCGAAGCAAGGATCAAGAGGGAAGAACACTACCGTGGCGATAGAGAAACGTTTCGTATCAAGGGTTGATTACACGGAAAGTTTTGCCTATGCCAGTACCAAATTAGGGTACGGGATAGCGAAGTTAGGCAAGATGAACATTACTCTTGGTGAACGTCTTATCGACACGTTGACACGACTTGTAGAAAAGGTTGAACAACGTAACTACTTCGAAATCTATACCGAAAGCGATGAAGAAGGTTGGGGTAGGCTGAAAGCCAGCGATTCACTCAAAGACGACGGGCGCGTTCGAGCCGGTCTTGGGTTTTACGCTGGCTTTTTTCATGGCCGCGTTATTGCCGGAAAACATGATCCTCTAGTGGTTGTCTCCTTTCGTGGTGAAATTATACCGCCCCCTGCAGGGTATGACTCAGCCTATGAGCAGGCGGTCATTCATGCTGTCTCAGATCATAAAATGCTTTTCGCTGAGGGTGACAATTAATACGATGAACCATTTATGCGTAACCTGCGGCAAATAAACTCAGAATACCTTTCTATCCGCGGTAAAACGCCGGATGACGAGCCTCCTGAAGACACTCCATGATAGTCAGCCGGTTTTCTACTGACTCTGATAGATCAAAGCCCTGTCTTTACGGCCAGGGCTTTGTCATTAATCGGATTTTAATCGCGTAAAGCATTACGCCTGGTTCTGACGCCACCAATCGGCCAACAGAATACCGGTCGCTACCGAGACGTTCAGGCTTTCTACTTTGCCAGTCCCGCCGATAGACACGCTCATATCACCCTGTTGCCAAGCGCTGTCACTCAGGCCATCACGTTCCTGGCCCAACACCAGCACCATCTTGGTTGGCAGTTTAGCCTGCGCCAACGGCGTACCTTTATGGCTGGAGGTGGTGACGATGGTGTAACCCGCTTTGCGGAACGTATCCAGCACGGACAGGAAGTCATCGGCATTGATTGCCTTGATGTGTTCCGCCCCGCCTTCAGCCGTACGCACCGCAGCACCAGATTCCAGCACCGCTGGATCCTGAAGCAATACGCCGTTCACGCCAAAGTGAGCACAAGAACGAACGATCGCACCCAGGTTGTGTGGGTTGCCCACTTCTTCCAGTGCCAGCACGCAATCTTTGGCCGGTGCATTCTGCAGGTAAGCCTGCGCATCCAGACCTTGACGCTTTTTAATCAGGAAGCACACGCCGCCGTGATGTTCGGTACCGGACGCTTTGGCCAGTTCCTCTTCATCTACCACATGGTAAGCCTTGCGGTTAGCCGCCATCCAACGCAGTGCCTCACGGAAACGTGGGGTTACGGATTGCACAAACCAGGCACGGACGATGGCATCTGGACGGCTGGCGAACAGGGCTTTACAGGCATTCTCACCGTAAACACGGGTTTCCTCCGCACGTTGGCGGCGCAGCTGCTCGGGATCGATAAAGCTTTTGCCACTGATGCCACCATGATCGAACGCCGGTTCTTCTTGCGGAGCACGGGACACGGTTTTCCACGGTGATTCATAACCACCGCTGTCTTCGGTGCGCGCCGGACGGCGAGGACGATCGCTTTCACTGCTGCTGCGACGGGGATCGGTACCCCGACGGTCACCACCGCGCGCCTTATCCTGACCGGCACGGCCAGAGCGTGCATTGTCAGCCGGGCGGCCTTTGCCGTCAGGTCGTTTATTCTTGTTACGGTTGTCGCCGCTATCGTCGTCACTACGGACGAACATCACTTTAACCTTACCGTTCTTGCCACTAAATGAATCGTTCATTGTCTTCTCCACCAACGCGCAGGGCGCGAAGATTACCTGATGTTGGTGCGCTAAGCCACCAACTTGCGCTAAAAGCTAGCATCTATCAAATTCATCGAACAAATCACTTGGTCGAATGCCACGCTTTTACCGATAATAAGCAACATTAAGGATACATATACGCGGCTAACATGCTGCGTCAGCCCCAGAGGTAACCATGAATACAGTTTGTGCAGCTTGTAATGCCACCAACCGCGTGCCGGAAGAACGTCTGGCGGACGGCGCTAAATGTGGCCGCTGCGGCCATGAATTGTTCGACGGTGAAGTGATTAACGCCACCGCCGCCACGTTGGACCAGCTCCTGCAAGACGACTTGCCGATCGTGGTCGATTTCTGGGCCCCGTGGTGTGGCCCGTGCCGCAGCTTCGCGCCGATCTTTGAAGACGTGGCACAGGAGCGTGCTGGCAAGGTGCGTTTCGTGAAGGTCAACACCGAAGCCGAACCCGAGTTGAGCGCCCGCTTCCGCATTCGCAGCATCCCTACCATCATGGTGTTCCGTGAAGGCAAGATGGTCGATATGCTCAACGGCGCGATGCCGAAAGCGCCGTTCGATAACTGGCTTAACGAGCTAGTTTAACGCAAAAGCGCTTACTATGCCGCCAGTTGTTGTCGGCATCTCATCACCCAGAAAGCCCGTGCGCCTCTCCCGCCGGGCTTTTTTCTGCGCTACAATGGCAGTTTTTCAGGATCGTTATGACTGACAACGCCGTACTTCGTCTGCGCCAAAACCGTTTAGACCGCGCCACCCGCCCGTTTCTGGCCAGAGGAAGCCGCGCCGTGCGCTGTCAGGGTTGTTTGCTGCCGCAGCAAAACTGCCTGTGTGCCACCATCAAACCGCAGCAGGCCAACAGCCGCTTTTGCCTGATCATGTTCGGCGCAGAACCGTTGAAACCCAGCAACACCGGACGCCTGATCGCCGATATCCTGCCTGATACCCTGGCGTTTACCTGGTCGCGTACCGAAGTCGATCCGGGCCTGTTAGCAGCCATCAACGATCCTACTCGTCAACCCTACGTAGTATTCCCGGCCTCTTATGCCGATGCGGATCGCCCGGTGGTTAGCAGCGTGCCCACCGGTGGCAAGCCGCCTTTATTTATCATGCTCGACGGTACCTGGTCGGAAGCGCGCAAGATGTTCCGTAAAAGCCCCTATCTGAATCAGTTCCCGGTCTTTTCACTGAACGTGTTGGCCTCATCGGACTATTTGCTACGTGTTGCCAGCCGCCCCGAACAGCACTGTACGGCAGAAGTCGCTGCCGCCCTGCTCCAACAGGCAGGCGATGAACAGGCCACGACCGGGCTGAGCCAACATTTCAATTACTTCCGTGAACAGTATCTGGCCGGGAAACCTCACCGCCCAGAGGCACCGGTCACAGCAAATCTGCCACAAAGCGCCTAGAATCAGACGATAATTTGCCTCTTTCAGGCAAGCCGATCAGGAGCAGGAGCCGCAAATGAGCCAGAGAGGGTTAGAAGCGCTATTACGTCCCAAATCAATTGCCGTGCTCGGCGCTTCGCAACAGCCCGGCCGGGCTGGCTACCTGATGATGCGCAATCTGCTGGCTGGCGGTTTTACCGGCCCGATACTGCCGGTCACGCCTCGCTACAAGGCTGTCTGCGGCGTGATGGCCTATCCCGACGTAGCCAGCCTGCCGCTAACCCCCGATCTGGCCGTGCTGTGTACCAATGCCCAGCGTAACCTGGCACTGATCGAAGCCCTGGGTGAGCGCGGCTGCAAAACCGCCATCGTACTTTCCTCCCCCGTGGAACAATTCGCCGAGCTGAAGGCCACCGCACAACGTTACTCAATGCGCCTGCTGGGGCCAAACAGCCTGGGCTTGCTGGCGCCTTGGCAAGGTATCAACGCCAGCTTTTCGCCGGTCCCCATTCAGAAAGGCAAGCTGGCGTTTATCTCCCAGTCTGCCGCCGTGGCGAACACCATTCTGGACTGGGCGCAACAACGGGAGGTTGGCTTCTCCTACTTCATCGCGTTAGGGGATAGCCTGGATATCGACGTCGACGATCTGCTCGACTTCCTGGCCCGCGACAGCAAAACCAGCGCCATTCTGCTGTATCTGGAAAACATCAACGACGCACGGCGTTTTCTTTCCGCCTCCCGCAGTGCCTCACGCAATAAGCCGATCCTGGTGATCAAAAGTGGCCGTAGCCAACAGGCGCAGCTACTGCTCAACAGCCAGCAGGGATTGGACGCCGCCTACGATGCTGCCATCCAACGCGCCGGTTTGCTGCGTGTACAGGATACTCACGAGCTGTTTTCCGCCGTGGAAACCTTAAGCCATATGCACCCGCTGCGCGGTGAGCGGCTAATGATTATCAGCAACGGTGCGGCCCCCGCAGCCATGGCTCTGGACCAATTACTCTCCCGCAACGGTAAGCTGGCAACGTTGACGGATGAGACTCAGGAGAAGCTGAGCACTGCCCTACCGGAGTTTATCCGGCCAGGAAATCCTATCGATCTGCGTGATGATGCAACCCCCAAGCGCTATCTGGCCGCTCTGCAACCGCTGCTCGACAGCCACGACTATGATGCCCTGCTGCTGATCCATGCCCCTAGCGCCGCCTCTCCGGGCACTGAGACCGCCGAACGGCTGATCGAGGCCATCCGCCAGCACCCACGTGGGAAACGCATTACGCTGTTAACCAACTGGTGTGGCGAATACTCCTCTCAGGAGGCCCGCCGCCTGTTTACCGAGGCTGGGATCCCAACCTATCGCACGCCAGAAGGCGCGGTCACCGCGTTTATGCATATGGTGGAATACCGCCGTAACCAGAAGCAACTAAAGGAAACCCCGGCGCTACCGATTGGGCTTACGGCCAATACCGCTGCCGCGCACCAGTTAATTCATCAAGCGTTGGGCGAAGGGGCTAGCCAGTTGGATACCCATGAAGTCCAACCGATTTTGCAGGCTTACGGCCTCAGCACCCTGCCAACCTGGATTGCCAGTGACAGCGCTGAAGCGGTGCACATTGCCGAACAGATTGGCTACCCGGTAGCGCTCAAGCTGCGCTCTCCGGATATCTCGCATAAATCCGAAGTTCAGGGGGTCATGCTTTATTTACGTACCGCCACCGAGGTGCAACGTGCGGCGGAAGCGATCCTCGATCGGGTGAAGCGTACTTACCCGCAAGCGCGCATCCACGGTCTGTTAGTGCAAAGCATGGCCAACCGTGCCGGGGCACAGGAGCTGCGGATTGCCGTTGAACAGGATGCCACCTTCGGCCCGCTGATAATGCTCGGCGAAGGCGGCATCGAATGGCGCAAGGAAAACCAAGTCGCCGTTGCCCTGCCGCCGCTGAATATGGCGCTGGCGCGTTATCTGGTGTTGCAGGCGGTGAAAGGAGGCAAAATCCGTGGGCGCAGTGCGCTGCGGCCGCTTGATATCCCCGGCTTAAGCCGCCTGTTGGTGCAGGTTTCCAACCTGATCCTTGACTGCCCAGAGATCTCACGCCTCGATATTCATCCGGTATTAGCCTCCGGCAGCGAATTTACCCTGCTGGACGTTTCCATGCAGTTAACGCCTTTCTGTGGCGATCCACAGGCACGCCTGGCGATCCGCCCTTACCCCCATGAGCTGGAAGAAACCATTGAATTAAAAGACGGTTCTCAATGCCTGTTCCGCCCGATCCTGCCGGAGGATGAACCGGCGCTGAAGCACTTTATCGACCGCGTCACCAAAGAAGATCTCTATTACCGCTACTTTAGTGAGATCAACGAGTTTAGCCACGACGATTTGGCTAACATGACCCAAATCGACTACGATCGAGAAATGGCTTTCGTAGCGGTACGCCATGGCGAAGAGATCATCGGCGTGACGCGCGCCCTGTCAGATCCGGACAACACCGACGCCGAATTCGCCGTACTGGTACGTTCCGATCTGAAAGGTCTGGGTCTGGGCCGACAGCTCTTGATGAAAATGATTGGCTATGCGCGTGCGCAAGGCTTGATCCGCCTGACAGGCATTACGATGCCGAATAACCGCGGAATGGTCACACTGGCTCAAAAGCTGGGGTTCAAGGTCGATGTGCAAATTGACGAAGGGATTGTCAATTTAACCCTGCCGCTACAGGATGGGGCGACGCCGTGACCGCTGTCGCAATGTAATACGAATCCACTACTTAACGCCAAAACATACGCACAATCGGGGCAACTAGTGGTATTATCGCCCGATTGTTCGAAGCATTTTATTCATGGAAGTGGCGTTCCGGCCATCCAAATATGAGAGAAGAAGCGCACTGTGATGTTGTCAAAATTTAAACGTAGCAAACATCAACAACACCTTGCACAACTGCCCAAACTCCCCCAGACGGTTGCTGATGTCCGTACCCTTTTTACGCCGGCTGATTTCCGTGCAACGCTGCTGGAATCGATCGCTAACGCAACAACCCGCATTTATCTGGTAGCGCTCTATCTGGAGCATGACGATGCGGGCCGCGATATCCTCAATGCGCTCTATCAAGCCAAGCAGCAGCGCCCTGAGCTGGA
This sequence comes from Serratia sp. N21D137, assembly GCF_047530005.1. NCBI lineage: Bacteria > Pseudomonadati > Pseudomonadota > Gammaproteobacteria > Enterobacterales > Yersiniaceae > Serratia > Serratia sp. N21D137. The sequence goes on along the minus strand of NZ_JBLJAJ010000032.1, from coordinate 1,955 downwards.
GATCTGCGTGTTGGTAGACTGGCATCGTGCTCAACGTGGGCGTATCGGTGCGGCAGCGGCCAATACCAATGCCGACTGGTACTGCGCTATGGCTGCACAGCACCCGCAGGTTTCGGTGCCGATTTACGGCGTTCCGGTCAATACTCGCGAAGCGCTGGGCGTACTGCATTTGAAGGGCTTTGTCGTTGACGATACGGTGATCTACAGCGGTGCCAGTATTAATGATGTCTATCTGCATCAGCATGATAAGTATCGTTACGATCGCTATCAACTGATCACCAATAACCCGTTGGCGGTGACCCTGTGCGATTACATCAAACAGCATCTGTTAACCGCCGGTGCCGTGCAGCGTCTTGATCGTGCTGACAGGCCCAAAAGCCTCGAGATCAAAAACGAAATCCGCCTGTTCCGCTTTGCCCTACGCCGTGCCGCCTATCAATTTCAGGGGAACGCCAGTAATGATGAGCTAGCCGTCACCCCGTTAGTCGGCCTGGGTAAACAGAGCATTCTGAACAAAACGATCCACCACCTGATGTCCAGCACCGATCAGAAACTGACGCTGTGCACGCCTTACTTCAACCTGCCAGCCTTGCTGGTGCGCAATATCATTTATCTGCTGCGCCAAGGAAAACAGGTGGAGATCATCGTGGGTGACAAGACGGCCAATGACTTCTACATTCCTGAAGATCAGCCGTTCAAGATTATCGGTGCGCTGCCTTATCTCTATGAAATCAACCTGCGCCGCTTCCTGAGCCGCCTGCAACGCTATGTTGATACCGGCCAGCTGATTGTGCGCCTGTGGAAAGACGGCGATAACAGCTATCACCTCAAAGGGATGTGGGTCGATGACGAGTGGCAGTTGATCACCGGTAACAACCTCAACCCGCGCGCCTGGCGGCTGGATCTGGAGAACGCCATTCTGTTCCACGATCCCAAGCACGAAATGCAGGAACAACGGCATAAAGAGTTGGAAACGATCCGTACCCATACCACAGTGGTTGGCCACTATCTCGAATTGCAAAGCATTCAGGAATATCCGGTCAAGGTGCGTAAACTGATCCGTCGTCTGCGTCGGATCCGTATCGATCGCTTGATTAGCCGTATATTGTAAACTCGCTATAATTAACCGCACCACAGCCCGGCAATGCCGGGCTTTTTTGTCCATATTGAGACAGGATGTTTTCACTATGCGCCCACTCCGCCCGTTTATCCTCCTTCCGGTCCTGTTGTTCTCCAGTGGCTGTACCCATATGGCCAATGATAGTTGGACCGGTAAAGACAAGGCTCAGCACTTTGTGGCTTCCGCTGCATTTGCCGCCGCTGGCGCAGCTTATGGCGATCATCAGAACTGGAATGAGGCACGTAGTCGCAGTTTTGGCCTGCTATTTTCGGTTGGGTTGGGCGCGGCAAAAGAGCTGTATGACAGCCGCGAAGGCGGTACGGGCTGGAGCTGGAAGGATTTTGCCTGGGATGTGGCAGGGGCTGCGACAGGGTACAGTATTTATCATCTGGCGCGTTGAAGCTTGGTAATGACCCCTCACCCTAACCCTCTCCCAAAGGGAGAGGGAACCGATCGAGTCCGCTGGTATTCCTCTGAACTTCTTATCTTTCTGATTACTCATCACTGCCGAAACGGCATGGGTTCATCAAAGGTTCCGACTTGCCGTAGCCGCACTCACTCATCCACGACGCCGGACAGTTCCCTCTCCCCGCGCACGGTGTTCAGGATGTTCTCGTCTGGTACTCTGGGAGAGGGCTGGGGTGAGGGGCATTTCTGTTTCCGACCCATAGCAAAAAGGCCATCCTTGCGGATGGCCTCTTGGCTTAATTGATGCCTGGCAGTGTCCTACTCTCGCATGGGGAGACCCCACACTACCATCGGCGCTACGGCGTTTCACTTCTGAGTTCGGCATGGGGTCAGGTGGGACCACCGCGCTATTGCCGCCAGGCAAATT
>NZ_JBLJAJ010000031.1:0-72840 GCF_047530005.1 Serratia sp. N21D137 | reverse complement strand
GGGGGAATAATGCTGACGGGAACGTCGTTCTTTAGTACTCACGGAGGTGTCCACCTGGAAGAATAAGTGGACACCTAAACTACAGCGCCTGACGCATTAAGCCAGACGGTGCTGAGTTGACGCTTACTTGCCATGGACCTGGCTTTGCGCTGTATTCGGTATTGGATTTTATCGTCGACAACTATCGCCATATCGTCGGCAAGTTCGAAACGATGATCGAAGACATCGAGTCCAACATGTTCAGGTCGGAGTTTGACGAAACCGCCATCGAAAATGTCTACAGCCTGCGCCGCCACCTGCTCGGCCTGCGGAATGCCGCCCTGCCGATGGATGAGATCTGCAACCAGCTGATCCATCTGCATGAGGATGTGATCCCTAAAGAATTACGGGCCTACGTTCGCGACGTGCAGGACCATACCCGGCAGGTCGCCAGCACGCTAGACGATATGCGCGAAATGCTGACCAACGCCATGCACGTCAATCTGGCCTTGGTGACCGTCAAGCAAAACGAAGTGGTTAAGCGATTGGCAGGCTGGGGGGCGATCCTGGCCATTCCAACGGTGATCTTCAGCCTGTACGGCATGAACTTCGCCGATATGCCCGAGTTGAAGTTCCCCTGGGCTTACCACACCACGCTGGGCGTCACGGTCGCCGGTTGCTTCTTCCTGTACCAAAAACTCAAGCGTTCCGGCTGGTTATAGATCCGTACTGGCATTACTCAACTGGATACGCGACGTAGGGGCGCTGCATGCTGCGCCTACTCAGATAATCAATGACTCCAGTTTCAGGAGTTAGCTACTGCAAAATACCAGTGCAAAACTCTCGATGGCGAGCCAGATGTTCTCTCAGTGGCCAATCGCCCTTGGAATTTGGCAGCTCAATCCTTCGGCCTAACAATTCTGCATACTCGGAATCTAATAACATAGGGGCCAAACAGACTTGAAAATCATCATCAAGCCAAAGTAGACCTTTATCAAAAAGCGTATGGATATCGGTTTTAAGGAGAATTCCGTGTTTTGCCTCACAGTGCCATGCTCCTGCGTAAGGCCTAATATGTGCAGCCTCAAGCAATGCCGTAATAGTAGAGCCCGTTACGGGACATTTTCCCTGATAGGCCGTCATTAGCCGCCGTCTAAAGATAGGTTGCCCTTCGCGAATGACAGCTTCACGCATTGCCCTAACGCGAGCATCATTGAAATCATCATCTGTTGTTTCTGTGTCATTGTCGCAAGTTTCAATACGGAGTTGGTGCATGATCGCATCGGTATGCCACGGATCTACAATCTTAATCGGGGTCTTTCCATCTTCAGCTATATCCCATACACCATGCAATTCAGGAATATATTCGACATAGCGCGTAGCTCTCAGCTCTCCTGAACGGTAAAAGGTATCACAAGGATGCTCCTTATCGCTTCGCGTATCTGTTCTTCCTTGTAAATAGCGATATCGATGATTACTGTTCACAGTTAACGCGTCCAACTGAATGCGAATTTCATTCGCTTTTAGTGGGGCGTTGCTATTCATTATCCAATTTATTACATCGATGGCTGAAGCCTCGCCTAACTTTCGAACAGCATAAACAACTCTGAGTCGGTTAGGTTCAAGGTACTCATCAGGAATCTCATGATCATCAAGCAAAGTATTACTACTAAATCCATGATAACGCATCCAATCCCCCCATTGTCGCGAATGGGTGCTAATCCCAACCCTGTCAGGTTCACGTCTGTTGATCTCTGCCTTAAATTCTTGACTGGTTGGTGCCCGACCTAATTGAACATACAGATCGTGACAGCAATCCCAAACAGCCCTGACCCGTTCCCCATCGGGATAACCTGTTTTACTCAAACTCATAAAGTATCCTTTTTCCTTATTTTTGCGGCCGCCAGCAGCATTGTTTGGTATCAAGCTTACCCTTTTAGAAAAATCAGATTTCCAACCAATGCCACAAACAGAGATACCTATACGAAATTTCACCCAACAGCTAACGATCAGATCCTATTGCGAGATTTTTCCGAGGATCCAGAACAAACGCAAACCATAGCTATGGCATTGATTATTATATTAATCAACTGGGAGCAGGTCATCCCCTAAGAGTCTAGCTTTCATTTTGGGGATAAAAGCCTCCTTGCAAATGTAGGCAAGAAAGCTTTTTTATTTCGCTTAAAGTTGCTTAATAGCATAGGTATTTTTGGTACTGGAGCCATCACTATACGTTTCAGTGACCGTTAAATCCCCCCCACTGATTGAGTATTTCACGACACTATCCATAGGATCATCACGCCAACGACCAATGCTATCAGGGTTATCTGAAGCCCATAAAACTTGATCGCCGATTAGCTTGCACTTGATACCCCAACGGGAGTTATCGTCCTGCCTAATGTAATGAACATAAGCTATACCTGATTTAACCTTGTCCAACTTCATGATCTTGTGATCGCGGCCGAACATAGAAGCAGCTGCGGCCTTACAGGCCTTCCCCAAGTCAGCCTCTGCTGCATATAACGATGAACTGAACAATAACGAAAGTATTAACAACTTCTTCATAAAAAATCGCTCCTTAGTCTAGCCATACGTTTCTGCTGTTATCGTCATCCTTGCGAACAACTTTACCTTAAACGTTGTAACAACCTATTGAGAGTCTACGCATAAGCGAGATTGAGCTCGTTGCGATAGCTAACCCCATTAGCATTCCGAACCTCTTAACTTGCTTCTTCCTGTACCAAAAACTCAAGCGTTCCGGCTGGTTATAGATCGCCATCAAAACGGCCTATACTGCGATAGCTGAGACTGCTGCTGATGCGGCTAGACGGGCGCAGCATGCGGCGCCCCTACGGTCGAACAGTTTGGCCGTTAAAAATCCAGCCACTTTGTCATCAATCTGGGCCGTTTTTGTTTACGCCACCAACATATAACGGTGTAATTTCCCGTTGCCCAAGTGTAAAATCCGCCCGTTTCTATTTTGGATTGAGCTATGTCACAAACTATGACCCCAAAAGCCCCCCGTGTCGGCTTTGTCTCACTAGGTTGCCCGAAAAACCTGGTTGATTCTGAACGGATCCTGACTGAACTGCGTAACGAAGGTTACCAGGTAGTGCCCCGCTATGATGATGCTGAGCTGGTGATCGTGAACACCTGCGGCTTTATCGACAGCGCCGTTCAAGAGTCACTGGAAGCAATCGGTGAAGCCTTGAACGAGAATGGCAAGGTGATTGTGACCGGCTGCCTCGGTGCCAAGGAAAACCAAATTCGTGAGGTGCACCCGAAGGTCCTGGAAATTACCGGGCCGCACAGCTACGAACAGGTTTTGTCCCACGTTCACCAATATGTGCCGAAACCGGAGCATAACCCCTTTACCAGCCTGACTCCGGCGCAGGGCGTGAAGCTGACGCCAAAGCACTACGCCTACCTGAAGATTTCCGAAGGCTGCAACCATCGCTGCACCTTCTGCATCATCCCATCGATGCGCGGCGACTTGGATAGCCGTCCGATCGGCTCCGTGCTGGATGAAGCCAAACGCCTGGTGGAATCTGGGGTGAAAGAGCTGCTGGTGATCTCACAAGATACCTCGGCCTACGGCGTCGATGTCAAACACCGTACCGGTTTCTGGAACGGCCAGCCGGTAAAAACCAGCATGGTCAGCCTGTGTGAACAGCTTTCCAGCCTGGGTGCCTGGGTGCGTCTGCACTACGTTTACCCTTACCCGCACGTGGACGACGTGATCCCGCTGATGGCTGAAGGCAAGATCCTGCCTTATCTGGATATTCCACTGCAGCACGCCAGCCCGAAAATCCTCAAGCTGATGAAACGCCCTGGCGCGGTTGAACGCACGCTGGAGCGCATCAAGCGCTGGCGCGAAATCTGCCCGGAGCTGACGCTGCGCTCCACCTTTATCGTTGGCTTCCCTGGGGAAACCGAAGAAGACTTCCAGATGCTGCTCGACTTCCTGACCGAAGCCAAGCTGGATCGCGTTGGCTGCTTCAAGTTCAGCCCGGTAGAAGGCGCAGCCGCTAATGAACTGGCCGACCCGGTGCCAGAAGAAGTGAAGGAAGAACGCTTCCATCGCTTTATGCAACTGCAGCAGCAAATCTCCGCCCAACGCTTGCAAGACAAGATTGGCCGCGAAGTGCTGGTGCTGATCGACGAAGTGGATGAGGAAGGTGCCATTGGCCGCAGCATGGCGGACGCACCGGAAATCGACGGCGCGGTTTACCTCAACGGTGAAGCCAATGTCAAAGTCGGTGACATCGTCAAAGTGAAGATTGAGAACGCCGACGAGTACGATCTCTGGGGTTCCAAGGTCTGATTTCGACCACCGCGGAAAACCATAAAGGGGTTAGCAGTAATGCTAACCCCTTTATTTATTGGTGAACTACCCGCTAGTTACTTTTCGTCTGGCAGAGCATAAGCAATGACATAGTCACCCCGCTCTGCGGCCTGACGAGCACCACCAGCACTGATGATAATGTATTGCTTACCGTTCTTCGGCGAGACAAAGGTCATTGGACCGGACTGGCTGCCCACTGGCAGACGTTCTTTCCAGATCTCTTTCCCGGTTGCCGTATCGAAGGCACGCAGGTAGAAATCCTGAGTACCAGCAAAGAACAGCAGGCCGGATTGAGTAGACAGACTCGCACCCAGCGTTGGCATGCCAACTTCCATCGGCATACGCATTTTGATGCCCAGCGGCCCCGTATCCTGCACCGTACCTACCGGAACCTGCCACACCAGCTTGCCAGACTTCAGGTCTACCGCTGACATGGTGCCAAACGGTGGCTTCTGGCATGGAATACCCAGTGGGGAGAGGAAGCGTTCACGGATCGCACCAAACGGCGTACCGTCCATCGGAACCAGACCCATTTCGATGCCGCTGGCGCCGGTCGGCACCTGGCTGCGTGGCACCATCGAGTTGGCCAGCCCCAAACGCATGTCGTTAACGAACATGATGGCATTGTTCGGATCCACCGAAACGCTGCCCCAGTTCATCCCGCCCAACGAGCCAGGATATTGTAGAGCACGGTCGATACCCGGCGGTGTATAGACGCCCTGGTGACGCATCCCTTTGAACTCGATACGGCACAGCAGTTGATCGAGCGGCGTTGCGCCCCACATGTCTGACTCGGTCAGCGTCTGGTTGCCAATATTCGGCATTCCCACCGAGAACGGCTGGGTCTTGGAGTAACGTTCGCCAGGCACATTGCCCTGCGGCACTTCACGCTCTTCCACTTTCGCCACCGGCTGACCGTTCTCACGGTTGAGCATAAAGATCATGCCCTGCTTACTGGTTTGCACCAGCACGGGTGTCGTACCACCCTTGCCATCTGGCAGATCGTACAGTAACGGCTGGGAAGGCAGGTCAAAGTCCCACAGGTCATGGTGCGTGGTTTGGAAATGCCAACGCACTTTGCCGCTGGTGGCATCAACAGCCACAATGGAAGAACTGTATTTATCATCCAGCTCGGTACGCTCGCCGCCAAAGAAGTCAGGCGTGGCGTTACCGGTCGGTAGATAGATCAGATTCAGTTTGGCGTCGTAGGACATTGCGGACCACACGTTCGGCGTACCGCGCGTATAGGTTTCACCCGCTGGTGGCAGCTTGGTAATGGCCGGGTTACCCGGATCCCATGCCCAGGCAAGTTCACCAGTATGCACATCATAAGCACGCACCACACCAGGAGGTTCGCCGGTAGAGAAGTTGTCCGCCACGCGGCCACCGACCACCACCAGGTTACCCGCCACCAACGGGGTTGAGGTTTGCTGGTAATAACCCGGTTTAACTTCGCCCATGCCCGCTTTCAGATCGACGGTGCCGTTATCACCAAAGTCGGCGCAAGGTTTGCCGGTATCGGCATCAATGGCAATCAAACGCGCATCGATGGTTGGCAGGAACAGACGGCGTTCGCACATGGCCGGGGCCGTAGCGTTAGCGGCAACCACTGGCGATGAGGCAGGCTGAGCCGCATTGTCGTAATAACCCAGGCCACGGCAACGCTGCCAGTTAGGGGCTGAGGCTTTAGGATCGAAGGACCACAGTTGTTTGCCGGTATCGGCCTCCAACGACAGCACTTTGCCGTAGGCAGTACAGACATACAGGGTATTACCGATCTGCAGCGGAGTATTCTGGTCTTCTGCACCGGAACCGTTGCTTTGTGGAATATCGCCGGTATGGGCAATCCACGCCACCTTCAGCTTGCTGACGTTAGACTTGTTGATCTGATCCAGCGCGGCAAAACGGTCACCGTGGGTGGTATTCCCCCAATGTTCCCAGTTTTTCTGCTCACTACCGGCAGCCACCGGTTTAACCGGAATATCTTCCTTGGCCGCCACCAATGGCGTAGGCACAAAGGTGTAACCAAATCCGGCCACCAGCGCAACCGCCAGCAACCCAGCCAAAGAATAGCTGACGAAGCCGCGAACCGGATGACCGGCACGTTTCTTCAGCCATGGATAGGCCAACGCGGCCAGGAAGGCCAGCACGCCGAACATAAACAAGCGTGAGAACAACGGCCAGAAATCCAGACCAACGTCCCACAACGCCCAAATCAGGGTGAACACAAAGGCCAGCGCATACACCCATATGCCCGCAGGTTTGAGCTTGATCACCAGTACCGCAGCGATCAGCATCACCACTCCCATCAGCCCAAAATAGAGGCTCCCTCCCAATGAAGCCAGGTAAACGCCGCCGATTGCCAGCGCGAGGCCGATGACGCCCATCAGCCCCCCCAGCAGCCACATCAAGTAATTCCCTATACTTCGTTTATTGCCTGTCTTTGCCATATTCACTTTCTCCCACCGCTAGCAACGCGCAAATTTTGGCGCACTCACTGGTGTAATAAATAACCATCCCAAGATAACAACTCAACGGGGGTTAGGTTCCCCGCTGTACTACTGCTTACTACTCAAATGAATAAGCAACACTCATGCCCCCACCCCAGTTTCTGCCTGGAGCGGGTTCGAAATAGCGGCCATTGCCTTCGTTGACAATCACCGAGCCGACGTACTGGCGATCAAACAGATTGTCCACCCGGCCAAAAACGGTAAATTGCCAGTTCCCTACCGGGTAGCGATATCCGGTATTCAGCGCTGCCACGGTGTAGGACGGTGCCTGCTGTGAATTCTGATCGTTGGTCTGGATATCGCTCATGTAGCGCACTTCAGCACCGGCGAACCAACCCTGCGGCGGCGACCAGGCCAGCGAGGCGTACCCCATATTGCGGGCAATCCCCGGCAGGCGGTTGCCCTTCGGCACCTGCTTTGCGGCAGAACAGATGTTGTCACCGCAGACATCATCGCGGTAAGTGGCATCCAGCAGCGTCCAAGCCATTTGCAGACGCCAGTCGTAGCTGAACTGTTGATCCAGCGCTAACTCCACCCCACGACGACGGGTTTGCCCCGCGTTCTTGTAGCTGGTGCGCCCGTTGCTGCTCTCATCGACGACAATTTCGTTTTTGGTATCCGTTTGGAACAACGCCGCGCTGAACAGGCCGTTGCCGATACGGGTCTTGCTTCCTAGTTCAACGGTATCGCTGGTAGCAGGTTTTAGACCAAGATTGAGCCCCGCCACGCCACCAGGGCGATAAGAGAGCTCATTGATGGTAGGGGTTTCAAAGCCACGTCCGGCGGAAGCGTACACATTCCAGGCCTTGGTCAACGCATAGTTGAGCGAGCCTACCGGCAGCCACTGGTGATAGCGGGCATCGCCACTGTCATCACCATTACTGCCGGTAATATAGCGATCGTTGGAGTCGAAATTGACGGTGCTGAAGCGCACTCCGGCATCCAGCGTCAAACGTTGGGTCAGGTTCCAGGAAGTTTGCAGATAGGGATCCACATTCCACATCAGGTTGCGTTCATCCCGCCGTAGATTACCCTTGGTCCCTAATTCGTTAACGCCGTTGACTACCGTGAAATTCTCATAGCCTTTGCGCTGCTCGGTCATGGTTTCGTAGTCGAGCCCGCCCGTCACGCTGAAGGGCAATGTGGCCACTTCACCACGATGAGTCCAGCGAGTATCGATGCCCTGGTAATGACGTGCCAGAGAGATCACTCCGCCGGGATGCTGTTCACTACGCTGCTGTACGGCTACAGGAATTGACTGATACTGCGTGGTTTCCCGCTCACCGGCGTAAGTCATGATGCTCAGCATCGTCATTGGCGCTCATCTGGCGTTCATAGCGTAACCCGGCCTGGGTCTGAGAAATGGTTTTACGCGTGTTGTATTGATCTGCTCTTGGTGCCTGGCGCGGATTGTCGTGCCATTCGGCTTCGGTTAAACCACCGGGATCGTCGGCATTAATATCCACCGAGTTAAACAACAGCGTCAGCGTACTGACATCATCAATGCGCACACCCAAACGCGCGTTACCCAGGTTCTTGCGTGCCCCACTGTGGTCACGGAACCCTTCGGTGGTAAAACGCGTCGCGGAGACGGCGTAGTTCACGTCACCTGCGTGCGTGCCATCGCCGGTTGCACCGCTGGCTTTCATACCGTAGCGCCAGGTGCCGTCACTACCGCTATACATGCCCGCTTCAATCTTGTCCGGCTGTTGGCCGGTTTCGGTCTCTACGTTGATGACGCCGCCGGAAGCGTTGCCATACAGAGCGGAAAACGGCCCACGCAGGACCTCCACCTTATCCACTGAATTGAGATCGATATTCGACGTTTGCCCTTGGCCATCCGGCATGGTGGCAGGAATACCATCCACATAAATACGTACGCCGCGTACGCCGTACATTGAGCGCGAGCCAAAACCACGGATTGACAGTTGCAAATCTTGCGCATAATTCTGGCGATTTTGAATTTGCAGCCCCGGCACGCTACCCAGCCCTTCGGAGAGATTAATCTGCGGCCTGGCCTGACGAAGTTCATCGCCATTAAGCACGCTAACCGCAGTCGGAGTACTCAATTCTGAAAGACCGCTGCGCTTGGCCGTAACCACCATGGAAGATGGGTCCACTGCCCGATCGCTGGCCTGTACGTTTACCGTCATACACAGAGCGCAAGGTAACAGCGCAGAAATGGCGATAGGTGAGATCGCTGTATTTTTTTTATTAATAAAATTCATGTAAAAACTGCCATTAGACGCTTGAGAGGATAGGTACCTTTTAGAAAAAACCGAGCGTATGTTAATACTTATCGCAACAGTTTGAAAATAGCGGAGAGAAACTCAAACTTCCGTTAACTCGAATTTTACACAAATGATAAATATAGATGATGTATAAAAGGAGGGGGAATATGAAGGATTTAGATTATTACTTTCAATATCAATGCGTAAAATTAATTTCCTTATAATTTAGTCGAGTTTAATAATCAAACTGACAGATTAAAAATAAGTAAAGTTATTTTAGAAGGATACTGCCCCGCAAGCTGCGGGACAGTGTGATTGGGTTAACCGATCGGCATGCGATTCGGGTCTGGGTATTGATATTCAAACCCCAGCTCATTACAGATACGGCTGCCGTCCACCAGCCGCCCTTCTTGTTCATCTTCTTGCGCAAACTGCGGAGGTTGCAGATGCAATTGCTCGGCTAACGCCGGGTAGAAATCACGTTTGAGCGGATGGCCTGGCGCACAAAGATTATAGGTGTGCCCGCCCTTCGGCAGCTTCAGCAGCAGTTGAATGGCCGCGATCACATCATCCTGATGCACCAGATTGACCCCGTGCGAACCGCCCTTGACCTCAACCTTACCCGCCAGGAAACGCCCTGGATGCCGATCCCCACCCACCAGCCCTGCCAGGCGCAAAACGTCCACCGACGTGTTGGGTAATTGATGCAGCCAAAGCTCCAACTCTTCCAGCACCCGGCCAGCCGACGTCACCGGCTTGAGCGGCGAATCTTCCCGAACGGTGCCGGTGGTTTCACCGTAAACCGACGTGGAGCTGGTAAAGATAATATGCGGCACACCAAACGCTATCGCGCTGTCTACCAGCATACGTACGGCATCAAAGTAGCTTGCGCTCCCTTCGACGGTGCGGCTGGCCGGCAGAGTGATCACCAACGCATCCGTGTACAACAGCTGTTCCAGATCGTGAGCTTCGCAAATCAGCTCCGGCGTCAGTTCCAGGTGATAACATTCGATACCGCTCATCCGCGCGGCTTCTACCCCATCCGGCGTAGTTTTACTGCCAACCACTTCATACCCGTGGCCCATTAACGATAAAGCCAGCGGCATCCCTAACCAACCCAGACCCACAATGGCGACTTTTTTCATCAGTATGCCCCTAAAAATCGACTAACAAGCCCAACTTCACCGTTGCAGAGGACCACTGGCCACACCGCAGGCGACAGTCGGATACTCCCCTAGGCTACGCCACCGCGCTGGTGGTTACAATCGGTTAACCTTAAGGTTGAGTAAAGCTGCGTGCGGCTAATAACTCAGTCGCTTTCAATAAATTAAATTCATAACCACAAAAAAGGGTTGCAAGTTATACAACGGATAGTTTAGCTTAATTAGCACCTCAGCACTGGCTGACCCAATTTTAAAGAGAAATGACATGACTCGCGTTCAGTTCAACCACCATCATCACCATCATCCTGACTAGTCTTTCAGGCGATGTGTGCTGGAAGACGATTCTCGAATCTTCCAGTGGCGCGTAGAACGAACTAAACGCAAGAAAGAGCCCTCGGAAGATATCTTCCGAGGGTTTTTTTTTGGCTCCGGACAGACAGAAAATATAAATTTAATAACAAATTCATAAAATTACAGATTAAACAGAGGTTACCATGTTGGACAAAACACGTTTACGTATCGCCATGCAGAAATCAGGCCGCCTGAGCGAAGAGTCTCAGGAATTGCTGGCCCGCTGCGGCATCAAGATCAACCTGCAGCAACAACGCCTGATTGCCTTCGCCGAGAATATGCCGATCGATATCCTGCGCGTACGTGATGACGATATCCCTGGCCTGGTGATGGATGGCGTGGTGGATCTGGGCATCATCGGTGAGAACGTGCTGGAAGAGGAATTGCTCAACCGCCGTGCTCAGGGTGAAGATCCTCGCTACTTCACGCTGCGCCGCCTGGATTTTGGGGGGTGCCGCCTGTCGTTGGCCACCTCGCTGGATAGCGAATACTCCGGCCCGCAAAGCCTGCAAGACTCCCGCATTGCTACCTCTTACCCACACCTGCTCAAGCAATACCTCGATAAACAAGGCGTTCGTTTTAAATCCTGCCTGCTGAACGGCTCGGTGGAAGTGGCTCCGCGCGCAGGCTTGGCAGACGCGATCTGTGACCTGGTGTCTACCGGTGCCACCCTGGAAGCCAACGGCCTGCGTGAAGTGGAAGTGATTTACCGCTCGAAAGCCTGCCTGATCCAGCGTGACGGTGAAATGCCGGAAGCCAAACAACAGCTGATCGACCGCCTGATGACCCGCATCCAAGGCGTGATCCAGGCGCGCGAATCCAAATACATCATGCTGCACGCGCCAAGCGAACGCCTGGATGAAATCGTCGCGTTGCTGCCGGGTGCCGAGCGCCCTACCATTCTGCCGCTGGCAGGCTCTCAGAACCGCGTAGCGATGCACATGGTCAGCAGTGAGACCCTGTTCTGGGAAACCATGGAAAAACTCAAAGCCCTGGGTGCCAGCTCCATTCTGGTGCTGCCAATTGAGAAGATGATGGAGTAACGCCATGCCAAACTTCAATACCGTCGTCAATTGGGGCAGCTGCAGCGCGGAACAGCGCGCGGAGTTGCTGATGCGCCCGGCCATTTCGGCTTCGGACAGCATCACCCGCACGGTGCGCGAGATCCTCGATAACGTGAAAGCCAATGGTGACAGCGCGCTACGTGAGTACAGCGCCAAGTTTGATAAAACCGAAGTCGCGGCATTACGCGTAACGGCAGAGCAGATTGACCAGGCCTGCGCCCGTCTGGGTGACGAGATCAAACAGGCGATGGCCGTAGCCGTCGCCAACGTGGAAACCTTCCACAATGCACAACAACTGCCAGCGGTAGACGTCGAAACCCTGCCTGGCGTGCGTTGCCAGCAGGTGACCCGCCCAATCGATTCGGTGGGTCTGTACATCCCTGGCGGTTCCGCACCGCTGTTCTCCACGGTATTGATGTTGGCGACCCCGGCACGCATTGCCGGTTGCCGCCGCGTGGTGCTGTGTTCACCACCGCCGATCGCCGATGAGATCCTGTATGCCGCCAAACTCTGTGGCGTGCAGGAAGTGTTCCAGGTCGGAGGCGCGCAGGCGATTGCCGCCATGGCGTTTGGCACGGATTCGGTGCCACGGGTAGCGAAAATCTTTGGGCCGGGTAACGCCTTCGTGACCGAAGCCAAACGTCAGATCAGCCAACGGTTGGACGGTGCGGCCATCGATATGCCTGCTGGCCCTTCCGAGGTGCTGGTGATTGCAGACAGCGGCGCGACCCCGGCGTTTGTCGCTTCCGATCTGCTGTCTCAGGCCGAGCATGGCCCGGATTCACAGGTCATTCTGTTAACCCCAGACGCCGCGATGGCCGAAGCGGTCGCCATGGCGGTTGAGCAACAGCTGGCGCAACTGCCACGGGCAGAAACCGCCCGCCAAGCTTTGGCCAGCAGCCGCCTGATTGTGGCGAAGGATTTGGCCGAGTGTGTCGCCATCAGCAACCAGTACGGCCCTGAGCACCTGATTATTCAGACCCGCAGCGCACGCGATCTGGTAGACAGCATCACTAGCGCCGGTTCGGTGTTCCTTGGTGACTGGTCGCCGGAATCTGCCGGGGATTATGCTTCCGGCACCAACCACGTGCTGCCAACCTATGGCTATACCGCCACCTGCTCTAGCCTGGGGTTGGCGGATTTCCAAAAGCGCATGACGGTACAGGAACTGGCGCCACAAGGCTTTATGACCCTGGCCCCGACCATTGAGATCCTGGCTGCCGCCGAGCAACTGGTCGCCCACAAAAACGCCGTGACCCTACGCGTCGCCGCGCTGAAGGAGCAAGCATGAGCATCGAAGAATTAGCACGCAAAAACGTGCGCGAGCTGACCCCGTATCAGTCGGCACGCCGCCTTGGTGGCAAGGGTGACGTCTGGCTGAATGCCAACGAATACCCGGTTGCGCCAGAGTTCCAACTGACCGCCCAGACCTTCAACCGTTACCCAGAATGCCAACCCGCGCTGGTGATTGAGCGTTACGCTGCCTACGCCGGGGTGAATAAAGAACAGGTATTGGTCAGCCGTGGCGCAGATGAAGGTATCGAACTGCTGATCCGTGCCTTCTGCGAGCCAGGCCAGGACGCTATCCTGTTCTGCCCACCAACTTACGGCATGTACGCCGTCAGCGCCGAGACGTTTGGCGTAGAGCGCCGTACGGTCGAAGCCAAACAAGATTGGCAGCTCGATCTGCCTGCCATTGCCGCCAGCCTGGATAACGTCAAGCTGATCTACGCCTGCAGCCCGAATAACCCGACCGGTAACCTGCTCGATCCCAACGATCTGCGTAACCTGCTGGAACTGGCCAAAGGCAAAGCTATCGTCGCCATCGATGAAGCTTATATCGAATTCTGCCCGCAGGCCTCGGTTGCTAGCTGGCTGAGCGATTACCCGCACCTGGTAGTATTACGCACGTTGTCCAAAGCCTTCGCCCTGGCTGGCCTGCGCTGTGGCTTTACCCTGGCAAATGAGGACGTGATCGCCCTGCTGCTGAAAGTGATTGCCCCGTATCCGCTCTCAACCCCGGTGGCCGATATCGCCGCCCAGGCGCTGAGCACCGAGGGGATCCGCGTTATGCGCCAGCGCGTCACCGAGATTGCCGCCAACCGCAGTTGGCTACAGCAGACGTTACAAGACTGCGCCTGTGTCGAGCAAGTCTTCACCAGTGACAGCAATTACCTGCTGGTTCGCTTTACCGCCTCAAGTCATGTCTTTAAAACCTTATGGGATCAGGGCATTATCTTGCGAGACCAAAATAAACAGCCTGGCCTGTCCGGTTGCCTGCGGATCACCATCGGCACCCGTACCGAATGCCAGCGCGTCGTTGACGCACTCAATACTCTGCCCGGCGCATAGGAGCCAACGTGAGCCAAAAATATCTCTTTATTGACCGTGACGGCACGCTGATTGCTGAACCCCCGGAAGATTTCCAGGTCGACCGCCTGGATAAACTGGCGCTGGAGCCGGAAGTGATCCCTGCCCTGCTGGCCTTGCAGCAAGCCGGTTTCACCCTGGTGATGATTACCAATCAGGACGGCCTCGGCACCGCCAGCTTCCCGCAGGAAACCTTCGATCCACCGCACAACCTGATGATGCAGATCCTCAGCTCACAGGGCGTCAAATTTGACGATATCCTGATCTGCCCGCACAAGCCGGAAGACCATTGCGAATGTCGTAAACCGAAGGTCGCCATGGTCAAAGGCTATCTGGAGCCGGGCGTGATCGACGTGGCCAACAGCTATGTGATTGGCGATCGTCAAACCGATATCCAACTGGCGGCCAATATGGGTATTCAGGGGCTGCTGTATCAGCGTCAGGCGCTGGGCTGGCAGGCCATCACCCAACAACTGACCAAACGCGATCGCTATGCGCACGTTAACCGCGTGACCAAAGAAACGCAGATTGACGTTAAGGTCTGGCTGGATCGCGAAGGCGGCAGCAAGATCAAGACCGGCGTCGGCTTCTTCGACCACATGCTGGATCAGATCGCCACCCACGGCGGCTTCCGGATGGATATTCAGGTGAACGGCGATCTGTACATCGACGATCACCACACGGTAGAAGACACCGGATTGGCGCTGGGCGAAGCTCTAAGTAAAGCCCTGGGCGACAAACGCGGCATCGCACGCTTCGGCTTCGTGTTGCCGATGGATGAATGCCTGGCCCGTTGCGCACTGGATATCTCCGGTCGCCCGCACCTGGAATATAAAGCCGAGTTCAACTACCAACGCGTAGGCGATCTTAGCACCGAGATGATCGAGCACTTCTTCCGCTCGCTGTCTTACACCATGGGCTGCACTCTGCACCTGCGGACCAAAGGCAAAAACGACCATCACCGCGTCGAAAGCCTGTTCAAGGTGTTTGGCCGCACGCTGCGCCAGGCGATCCGCGTTGAGGGCAATACGCTGCCTAGCTCGAAAGGAGTGCTGTGATGAACGTGGTGATCCTGGACACCGGCTGCGCCAACCTCGCCTCGGTCAACTATGCGGTGCAACGCCTGGGCTATCAGCCACAGGTGAGCCGCGATCCGGAGATCGTGCTGCGCGCCGACAAACTGTTCCTCCCTGGTGTGGGTACTGCACAGGCGGCAATGGACCAGTTGGAACAGCGCGACCTGATCGATCTGATCAAGGCATGTACCCAGCCAGTGCTGGGGATCTGCCTGGGCATGCAGTTGCTGGCAGCCAGCAGTGAAGAAAATGGGGGTATCAAAACGTTAGGGATTATCGATACTCCGGTAACACAGATGACCGATTTTGGCCTGCCTTTGCCCCATATGGGCTGGAATCAGGTTACGGCGCAGGCTGGCGATCATCTGTTCCGCGGCATCGAGGATGGTGCTTACTTTTACTTCGTTCACAGTTATGCGATGCCGATATGCTCAAGCACCATCGCTCAGGCGAACTACGGCGAGCCCTTCACCGCCGCCGTACAAAAAGACAACTTCTTTGGCGTGCAGTTTCATCCAGAGCGATCTGGCAACGCCGGGGCGCAACTGTTGAAGAACTTTCTGGAGATGTAGGCAGCATGATTATTCCCGCTTTGGATTTGATCGACGGTAACGTAGTGCGCCTGCATCAGGGCGATTACGGCCAACAGCGCGACTACGGCAACGATCCGCTGCTGCGTCTGCAAGACTATCAGCAGCAAGGGGCGCAAGTTTTACACCTGGTTGATTTGACCGGGGCCAAAGACCCGGCGGCTCGCCAGATCACGCTGTTGCGTAAACTGCTGGCCGGGGTAAGCGTGCCAGTACAGGTTGGCGGCGGTATTCGTAACGAACAAGACGTTGCCGCGCTGCTGGAAGCCGGAGCCACGCGCGTGGTCATCGGCTCCACCGCAGTCAAACAGCCAGAGATGTTACAGGGCTGGTTTGAACGCTACGGTGCCGATGCCATGGTGTTGGCGCTGGACGTACGCATCGACGCCGCAGGCCGTAAGAACGTGGCTATCAGCGGCTGGCAGGAAGACTCGGAGGCCACGCTGGAACAGGTGGTTGAGCAATATCTGCCGTTTGGCCTGAAGCACGTGCTGTGCACCGATATCTCACGCGACGGTACGCTGAAAGGCTCCAACGTGGGGCTTTATCAGGAAGTGTGCCAACGCTATCCGCAGATCGCCTTCCAGGCTTCTGGCGGCATCGGCAACCTGGACGATATCGCCCAGCTGCGTGGCAGTGGTGTGGAAGGGGTGATCGTCGGGCGCGCCCTGTTGGATGGTAAATTCAGCGTTGAGGAGGCTATCGCATGCTGGCAAAACGGATAATCCCTTGTCTGGACGTCAAGGACGGGCAAGTGGTCAAGGGCGTGCAGTTCCGTAACCACGAAATCATTGGCGACATCGTGCCACTTGCCCAACGCTATGCGCAGGAAGGCGCCGACGAACTGGTCTTTTACGATATCACAGCCTCCAGCGATGGCCGCGTAGTAGACAAAAGCTGGGTATCACGCGTGGCGGAAGTGATCGATATTCCGTTCTGCGTGGCCGGGGGCATCAAGAGTGCCGAAGACGCCAGCCAGATCCTCTCCTTTGGGGCGGACAAGATCTCCATCAACTCACCTGCACTGGCCGACCCAACGCTGATCAGCCGCCTGGCAGATCGCTTTGGCGTACAGTGCATCGTGGTCGGGATCGACACCTGGTATGAAGCCGCAACCGGCAAATACCACGTCAACCAATATACCGGGGATGAAAGCCGCACCCGAGTCACCGAGTGGCAAACCCTCGATTGGGTGCAGGAAGTGCAAAAGCGTGGCGCTGGGGAGATTGTACTCAACATGATGAACCAGGATGGCGTACGCAACGGTTACGATCTGGAACAGCTGAAGCGGGTACGTGAGGTGTGCAAGGTGCCACTGATCGCCTCCGGCGGTGCCGGTACCATGGAACACTTCCTGGAAGCCTTCCGGGATGCCGACGTTGACGGCGCGCTGGCGGCTTCGGTATTCCATAAGCAAATCATCAATATCGGCGAACTGAAACGGTTCCTGGCAGAGAAAGGCGTGGAGATACGCGTGTGTTAACAGAACAACAGAAAGCTAAGCTGGATTGGGCAAAAACCGACAACCTGATGCCGGCAATCGTACAACATGCCGTTTCCGGCGAAGTATTAATGCTGGGCTATATGGATCAGGCAGCTCTGGACGTGACCGAGCAAACCGGCAAGGTGACGTTCTTCTCACGCACCAAGCAGCGCCTGTGGACCAAAGGCGAAAGCTCAGGCAACTTCCTTAACGTGGTCAGCATTACGCCAGACTGCGATAACGATACCCTGCTGATCCTGGCCAACCCAATCGGCCCAACCTGCCATTTGGGCAACGACAGTTGCTTCCATCCGGCAAGTAGCGACTGGGGCTTCCTGTACCAGCTTGAACAATTGCTGGCTTCGCGTAAAACCGCCAGCCCGGATAGCTCGTACACTGCCAAGCTGTATGCCAGCGGCACCAAACGCATTGCGCAGAAGGTAGGTGAGGAAGGCGTAGAAACCGCCCTGGCCGCCACGGTGAACGACCGCGAAGAGCTGACCAACGAAGCTTCCGACCTGATTTACCACCTGCTGGTGCTGTTGCAGGATCAGGAGCTGGATTTGAGCAAGGTGATTGGCCGCCTGCGCGAGCGGCACGAAAAGAAATAATCCTGTTTTGCAGGTAATAAAAAAGCCGCCGGGCGTTAACCTCGGCGGCTTTTTTTATCGTTCAACGTGCGGGGTTATTCCATCCATTCGGTATGGAACACGCCTTCTTTGTCGGTACGCTTATAAGTGTGAGCACCGAAGTAGTCACGCTGCGCCTGGATCAGGTTGGCAGGCAGCACCGCAGAGCGGTAGCTGTCGTAGTACGCGATCGCCGCAGAGAAGGTTGGCGTTGGGATGCCGTTCTGCACCGCATAAGAAACCACGTCACGCAGCGCCTGCTGATACTCATCGGCGATTTGTTTGAAGTAAGGTGCCAGCAGCAGGTTGGCGATGTCGGCATTCTCAGCGTAGGCATCGGTGATCTTCTGCAGGAACTGAGCGCGGATGATGCAACCGGCACGGAAGATCTTGGCAATTTCGCCGTAGTTCAGATCCCAGTTGTTTTCCTTGGAGGCCGCTTTCAGCTGAGAGAAACCTTGCGCATAGGAAACGATTTTACCCAGATACAGAGCGCGACGAACTTTCTCGACAAACTCGGCTTTCTCGCCGCTGAAGGCTAGAACTTTCGGGCCGGTCAGGACTTTAGAAGCCGCTACGCGCTGGTCTTTCAGAGAAGACAGGTAACGCGCGAACACAGACTCGGTGATCAATGACAGTGGCTCGCCCAGATCCAGAGAGCTCTGGCTGGTCCATTTGCCGGTGCCTTTGTTAGCCGCTTCATCCAGGATCACATCAACCAGGTATTTACCCTCTTCGTCTTTCTTGGTGAAGATGTCTTTGGTGATGTCGATCAGGTAGCTATTCAGCTCGCCCTTGTTCCACTCGGCGAAGGTTTCAGCCAACTGCTCGTTGTTCAGATTCAGGGCCTGCTTCAGCAAGGAGTAGGCTTCTGCGATCAGCTGCATGTCGCCATATTCGATACCGTTGTGCACCATCTTCACGTAGTGGCCAGCACCGTCGGCACCGATATAGGCTACGCATGGCTCACCTTCGGCCACAGCGGCGATTTTCTTCAGGATGGGTGCTACCAGCTCGTAAGCTTCTTTCTGGCCACCAGGCATGATTGAAGGCCCTTTCAGCGCCCCTTCTTCGCCACCGGAAACGCCGGTGCCAATAAAGTTGAAGCCCTGAGCAGACAGCTCGCGGTTACGACGGATGGTATCCTGATAGTAGGTGTTACCACCGTCGATCAGGATATCGCCTTTATCCAGGTGCGGAGTCAGCGAGGCAATAGTCTTGTCCGTAGCTTCGCCCGCTTTTACCATCAGCAAAATGCGGCGCGGTGTTTCCAGCGATGCAACAAACTCTTCGACGGTGTAGTGCGGCACCAGGTTTTTGCCCGGGTTCTCTGCGATAACTTCGTCAGTCTTGTCGCCTGAACGGTTAAAGATAGAAACGGTATAGCCACGGCTTTCGATGTTCAAAGCCAGATTGCGGCCCATCACCGCCATGCCGACAACGCCGATTTGCTGTTTGGACATTAGGAACTCCTGTCTGAGGATGACACCTGTATCACGGCTCTTGGCCAACAGGTTTTTGATGTGGCCAACATGTTAACTCAGGATTGTGTTCGCTGGGTAGTGATTGGTGCGATAGGTCACATAATTGCATATCACGGATAGACAATGCGGTTTTTACAGGCGCTTTTCGATCAACTGCTGGTAGAGCTCAATGTAGCTTTCCGCCATACGTGCAGACGTGAACAGGTCTTGGAAACGTTTGGCAGCATTCTCTCCATAACGGGCTGCCAACTGCGGATCGTTCCACAGTTGCACCATCGCTTGGCGCAATGCATCAGCATCTGACGGAGGTACGACGATGCCGGTTTCCTTATCCAGATTGATGTAGGTAGTACCTGTGCCAATCTCACTGGAGATGAGCGGCTTACCAAACATAGCCCCTTCAAGCAAAGTGATACCAAACGCCTCTGAGCGCAAATGGGACGGGAAAACCACGCTGTAGCACAGTTGCAATAAGGCGGCTTTATCTTCATCCGGCAACGCGCCAAGGAAGTGAATATTTTTTAAATCTAAATCTGCGGCCTGCTGTTTCAACTCTTGCTCAATCGGACCAGCTCCAACGATCACCAATGGGAAGTCGGTGCCTTTTACCGCTTCAAGCAGAATATGGAGCCCCTTGTAATAACGGAAAGCGCCAACAAACAGGAAGAAGCGATCGCCCACCTTTTGTCGCCAGTGGTCGAGGTGCTGTTCATCCGCCATGGGATAAGAGTGCTTATCCAAACCATAAGGGATCACTTTGACTTTTGGCAGGTATTTCTGCAAGGTCACGCTCGTTTCCACATAGTTTGGCGAGGCCGCGACAATACAATCAACCGAATCTAAAAATTTGTTCATCAACGGCGTATAAAATTTTAACGCCAATTTTTGCTTCACTATGTCTGAGTGATAGCTCACAATCGTCGGTTTTTTGACACCCGCGATAAAATGTACCATATCCATAAATGGGTATGGAAAATGATAATGAATAATATCTGCCTGTGCAGCCAGCTGTTTAAACTTTTTTACTGCACTGAGAGAAAATGGTGTTGAGGCCACTTCAAAATTGGTTGCTGCGTAATAGGCCGAGTGCGAGCCGACGCGCTCATTATCTATATCACCACGCGTGCTTAGCGACAGCGTCGTCGATTCGATATCATGACATATGCCAGCTTCGCTTAACTGGTAGATAACCTGTTCAATGCCGCCAAAAGAATCAGGATAATATGTTTTATAAAAATGCAGAACTTTTAACATGAAAGCTATTAAACCTGCTGATATGCGTGAATAGTCTCTGCGGCACAACGCTGCCAAGAGAAGGTTTTTGCCCGACTTAACCCACCGGTGATGGCAGATCCACGCCAAGTCTCATCTTCAATGCTCTGATGAATTAACTGCGTCAAGGTTTCGACATCCAAAGCGGCGCAGGTCAATGCGCACTCGCCAACCACTTCGGGTAACGAAGAACTGTTGGAACACACTACCGGCACGCCCGATGCCATGGCTTCCAGCACCGGCAATCCAAATCCTTCATATAAAGATGGGAACAGGAAACTCCTGGCGCCAGCGAATAGATAAGGTAAATCGATTGACTTGGTGTAGCCCAGATAACATAACCACCCTTCGCGTTCAGCCTGTTCAAAACGCACGTGTAACGCTTCACTACGCCAACCTTTAAAGCCGCTGATAGCTAATGGATAAGCCTTTCTTAAGCCAAGAGGCAACCGTTCGTAGGCAGATAGCAAGGTTTCAATATTCTTGCGCGGCTCAATCGACCCGGTAAATAAACAATATCGCCCTGCCTGCAGCCCATACTGGGATACTACGGCAGTAATAGACTCAGGATCGCGAGGGTAAAATTCCCCACTGCTAGCCAGCCTTGCCGCATACACTTTATTAGCAGGCAGGTTAAAATAATCCATTACCTCTTGACGTGTAAAGTCTGAGTCAGTGATCAAGATATCGGCACGTTTCATCGTCAGCAGCAGTTCTTTCTGCATAAAACGCACGCGCTCTTGAGGATGACATTGTGGCCACGTAAAGACAGAGAGATCGTGAAAGGTGGCTACGCTTGGCCCGACTTTGGGAGGTAAATAGAAATTTGGGCCATGGTAGATGGCATCCGGATGTTTCTTTAACGCTAACGTTTTTAACCAGGGTGCCGTCAAACGGTATAGCTCAGAAGCAACTCTGCTTTTTTGCACCATGTGACGCAAACCTTGGCTTGAAGAACTGCTTTCCCTGGCTTGCGGTATTTGCTTACTTAGCCTACGCCCCTGAAGAAATAAAAGCTCGGATATCTCCGAGCTTTTAGTTAAACAGTTAGCTAACTCATAAGCATATCGGCCAATCCCAGTTAACGGATATTTAATCGGGTCAGTACCAAATATGACTTTCATCGTCAGTTTTCCAACATCCAGCGCAAGGTTTCCTCCAACGGGGGAGTATCCCAATCACCGACAAGAGTGCGCAGTTTTGTCGCATCGCCACACAGTATCTTGACTTCGTTAGGGCGGACAAAAGCCGGATTTACGCGTATATCCAAGTGGTGCGATGTGATTTTCTCACACAAATCAACCGCGTCACGTAAAGAATAAGTTCGCCCGGAGCAGACATTGATCGTTTGGCCAATAGGCTTGACCCGTAACAGTGCCACATACGCCTTGCTCAGGGCGCGGACATCGGTAAAGTCACGCCAAACGTCGATATTACCGAGCTCGATAACAGCAGCCTTACTCTTGTAGTGCTTGACGATTTTCGGCAACAAGAAATTATCTGCCTGGCCAACACCGGTATAATTAAAGGGCCGCGTAATAAATATCGGCAGTTTATCCACCCACAATCTGGCCATAAACTCCATGGCTAGCTTACTCACCGCATAATCATTCGCCGGGTTGGCCGGGGTCTCCTCACCGAGTTTACCCTCAGTGCTGTTACCATAAACATTGGCACTGCTGGCAATTAACACGGCATCCAATGGATGGCCACTGTTGGAGAGTGCCTGGAGTAAATTCCGAGTGCCCTGCAAGTTTACGCTATAGAAAGCATTCGCGTCACCATGGCCCACAAACGCAATGGCAGCAAGATGAACAACGACATCTGGCTTAACCTGCCCGATAGCTTCCGCTAACGCCGCTTCGTCTTGCAAGTCTACCTGAAAATAGTCCGCCTGGGCCGAAGGTAATGAACCCAGCCCATAAACCCGATATCCGGCAGCGGATAATTCCGCTGCCACATAGCGGCCGGTAAACCCATTGATGCCCGTAACCAAGGCACGTTTGCCGGCGCCGAACATCAGAAGGAAGACCCTTTCTGATTACGTACCAGATCCTGCTCCACCATCATCTGGCACAGTTGCTCCAGAGTGGTCTTAGGCTCCCAACCCAAAATTTCCTTGGCGCGAGCTGGATTACCGATCAACAGTTCCACTTCTGCCGGACGGAAGAATTTCGGGTTAACGCGAACCAGCGTTTTGCCGCTAGCTACGTCAATCCCGACTTCTTGCTCATCTTTACCTTCAAAGCGCAGGGTATAACCGGCGGCTTTAAATGCCATGGCAACGAAGTCACGAACGGTTTCTGTACGGTTGGTTGCCAGCACGAAGGTATCCGGCTGCTCAGCCTGCAGCATACGCCACATGCCATCGACATATTCTTTGGCAAAGCCCCAGTCACGTTTGGCATCCATGTTACCCAGTTCCAACACGTCCAGTTTGCCCAGTTTGATTTTGGCAACGGAGTCAGTAATTTTACGGGTAACAAACTCGCGGCCACGCAGCGGCGACTCATGATTAAACAGAATGCCGCTTGACGCAAAAATACCGTAACTTTCACGATAGTTGATGGTCATCCAGTGGGCATACAGTTTGGCAACGCCATACGGGCTACGCGGGTAGAATGGCGTATCTTCCTTCTGCGGCACTGCCTGCACTAAACCGAACATTTCTGAGGTCGATGCCTGATAGAAGCGGATTTTAGTATTAACGATGCGGATCGCTTCCAACAGATTAACCGGGCCAATGCCAGTGATTTCCGCTGTGGTAATAGGTTGTTCAAATGAAACACCAACAAAGCTCTGCGCTGCCAGGTTATAAACTTCTGTTGCACCTGTTTGTTGCAACAGACGAATACTGGCAGACAGATCGGTCAGATCATACTCAACCAGATGCAGATTCGGATGCTTATCAATACCCAGTTCTTCTATGCGCCAGAAGTTAACCGAACTGGTTCTACGGTAGGTGCCATGAACCTGGTAACCTTTTTCGAGTAAAAGTTCAGCAAGATATGCGCCATCTTGACCAGTTATACCTGTAACTATTGCTGTTTTCATAATGATTTAATACCTAAAATCAAACGATTATATAATTCTTCGGATTGTAAAGCGGAGCGGTTTGACGATAAATATTTGACTCGGGCCTTAGCTCCCAGAGAAAGCATTTCGTATAGTGCATTATTTTTACAAAGCCGCGCCATCTTTTCCGCCAGTTCGACTTCAGAACCGTCGTCAAAAATAAGTCCGCATTGTTCATCTAATACAACCTCAGGAATTGCCCCCCCACTACTACCAATGACAGGCTTTCCATGAACAAAAGCCTCAAGCGGTACAAGGCCAAATGACTCATACCTGGATGGGAAAACCACAACATCACAAAATGCATATAGCTTTTCGCGATCCCAATCTGAAACCTCACCTAAAAGAAGTATGTTATCTTGTTGCCCATTCAAGTGCTCATCAAGTAAAGCATTGACTCCAACACCATCGTTACCCGCCAAAACAAACATCACATCGTTAGTTTTTTCTGGGTACCGATGGTTAAACTGGCTGATTGCTTTAATAAAGACATCAATCCCTTTACGTTTTTCTAGCCTACCAAGGAACAGATAGATCATTTTTCCCTGTTGCTTGGCCTTAACCAACTCAGGGAAATGACTAATATCATTATAACCCCGTGACACATCATAACTTGGCCAATAAGCAATACCAGCATTGATAATATTAAAGCGCTCATCTGCCTCAATATCATAGCGTTTGGTGAATGTGTTTTGAATTGATTGGCTGATAGGCACTACAGCATCGGCACTCTGCACCATCGCTCTCTCGAACCCGACCAACAAATTCTTATCAATGGCAGGCATATTCCAACCATTAGTCTCATCAGCAACAATCAATGGGGTGACCAAACGAACAACCAAAGGAATATTTAATTCATTTTTAACCTGCAAGAACGCATAACATTCAGCATCCCAAAGACAAGTGTCAACAACAGAGATAGGGAGTTCTTCATTTAATGCATCAAGCGCTATCGCAACTTTTAACGACCAGGATAAATTGATATTGGCGATGGCAGAATCTGTATATGTTTCATTACACTCAGGAGCCGCCAAACTGATTAAACGGAAGTTCCCGCGTTCGATCCTATCCTCACTACCCTGTGTTATGACAGTAACATCATGGCCTTGTAGTAGGAGTTCGCTTGCCAAATGGTAATAAAGAGTTCCAATCCCTCCAGACTTAGTAAATGGAGGGAATTCTTTTGTTACCAATACGATGTGCAATTTATTAAATGATTTATTTGCAGAAACCGTTTCAAAAGGCAGCCAGCCGTTATTATTTGGCGCCAGTTCAATTAGCTTACGAGGGTGATTGGCAGCAGCAATACCAGCGTCGAAACCATCCCAAACACTTTTAACTAACGAACTAAAATCAGCGGATGAGATTTCCCCCGAACGAAGCCCACTTTCAAGGTAAGCGATACGCTCTCTTTCAACAATTTTTCTTGTCTGAGCAATAATGAAGTCCTTGTCGCCTTCATTGAAACGCAAAGCAAAATAAACCGTGTTCTTGACAATCGAAAACCAGTTATACTTGTATTTACTAACACGATTATCGCTTTGTGCAAATTCATGCCTCAAATAGGCATTAGCGCAATGCTGTACTTTATAGCCACTTTTAATTAACCGGAAACAAACATCCGTTTCATCAAGGAAATAATCGTATTCCTCATCAAAACTACCTACTGAAAGCAAATAGTCCCTACGAAAAGAAGAGTTAGTACCTAATAAGGTTCGATGATAATCCGGGTTGCTATACAACTCTTTTTCAGGGTTACTAACTCCCGAACCAAAACTATCAACCAGAATATCAACAGCCTGGAATTGCAAAGAACCGGCATAATAAGTCGGCCCGCCGGCACCCGCAACAAAATTGTGAGATGAATTATAGTAGGCAAGAATACAATCGCACCAATCATAGAATGGCATTGCATCATCATCAATAAATGCAACAATATCGCCAGAAGCTAAATTGCTACCTATATTACGTGATATTGAAAGATTACGTACTGGATTATCAGCATAGATAATCTTATCACGCCAACGCTCAACCACTGATGATGTATCATCCGTTGAGGGGCCATTAACAACGATGACTTCAAAGTTTTTATTATAGCTACGAGTCAAATAATCCAGGCATCGTTCTAAATAGTCAGCGCGATTGAATGTACAAATAACAAAACTAACCGATTTAAATCGGTCTGGCCCACCGATTATTTTATCAAAGAAATTAGTGGCAATTTTTATCCAAGCATTATAATCACTAGCATGGAGGACTTGCTTTTGATGCTCAAGTAAAGCCTTTCTAAATTTGTCATCCGAACAGATTTTCTCGAACTTATCAAATAGCTCAGTTTCATCTTTGAAGATACCAGCAGAGTTCCCAAGTGTTTCTGGAACAGCAGCAGCATCAAGAGCCAATACAGGAATATTATGCAATGCAGCTTCAAGTAACGGAACACCAAAACCTTCATGCTCGCTGAAGCACATAAAACAAAGTGAATTATGATAATAATCTTCAAGCACAGACTGACTAACCTTGCCAGTAATATGCACATTAGCCTTGAGATCCAGGTCACTGATGAGAGTCACAATACGCTTGTAGAAGGTAGAAGAAGAATCATACCCCCCAACAAGAATTAAATCACCGATATCAGGGAATGCTTTTCGAAGCTTTGCATATGCTTCAACAAGCCTGTCCTGTCGTTTATTTTCACAGATTCGACCAACGAAGAGAATGTTGTTGTCTTTCTTACTGTCGGCAACTTCGAGGAAATTCCGCTCATCAATATCATCTATAATTATCGGCAGTTTAAAGGTTTTATCAGGGTTATAACCTAGCTCGATAATTTCTTTAAGATTATAATCGCTTACACCTGTCGCAAAATCAAAGTGATGAATAATTTCCTTTAACTGCTCACGACCACGTTTACAATAGCTGTAAAGATGGCTGTTTTTGTCAAAGAAATAATGAGGTGTAATATTATGATACAGTATAACCTTCAAACAGTTTTGCTTAATAACCGCATCCGCGCAAAACTCCGAGAGGCCAGAGAAGTGGAAAATTATTATATCTTCTTCATTGGCGTCTAAAGCGCTAATATGGTTAGCAAATTTCTCGCGTTCTGGGTGAAAGTGTGTAACGTAAATTTGTGACTCAATACCAAAAACATTCTGCAACGCTGTGTCAATATTTATGACATGATTGGAACACGCATCATAAACATCTAATGACTCAATAACTTGAATCACCTTGCCATTAAAATGCTTAAACATTGCTTACCCCTTGAATTTTCTATACATCTTTCTGGCAACATCCATTAAACGTGGATTCTTCATCAAGAATTTAACTGCAATGAACCGCGTTTTTCCTAGAAGTTTCACTTTTGCAGCAGGATGCAACGAAAGTAAGCTAACGAAAACAAGAGGTCGCGAGCGAAATTTATCAATAATGTAATAACCTTTGATATTATCGCGTAAGTCCTTTGTCATTAATGCAACGACCAAATCACGATAATCATCTTTACATAAGGCAATTATTTCTTTCATATGATACTGTTCAGAGGCAGCACGAAAGCGAAGGCTCTTCGGAATAACAGAAAGATAAGAGTCTTGAGCCGTGTTTCTTACCTCCCGTTCCCTAAGTATCTCCTGCCTTAATTTATTATTAACTTCATCAAGCATATTATGACTCATAAATTAACCCCAGCATGCCGATCACACTTTATTTGCGATCAATTCCATTTCACGACACAATCCATTTTTCCGGTTATCTTCAACAACAGACACGTGACTGAAACCAGCTTCAGTAAGCAACTGGCTCAGGCTGGCTGTTGTGAACATTGTATAGTGAAAATCACCATCGTAATCTTGTGCGCCATATGTCACTTTACGCAAGTCTTCGAAACTCATCGTACCGGATACATAATCGTTAATCATGCTATGTGCATCTGGGACAACAATACGTAATTGACCATTTTTACTGATTTTGCTGAACCAATGGGGGAATATGATCCTCTTAAGCTCAAGCTCAGTAAAGTGTTCAGCTAAATGTGCACAATAAATTTCCTGCAGACTTTCATCCGCAAATGGTAAGTCTTGCGCTGACGCAATAACATCAACGCCAGGGATCTCGCGTGCATCAACATTGATGTATCCCTCTACCTGCACATGGCCACATCCTACATTGATCTTGCGAACACCAGCATCAAACTTTTCGCTATTAATCACTTTGCTTTCGATGCTGGCTGATTCCGTCTTATCCTTAAAGGATCCTGTCTTCACACGAAGCTCAAACATCAGTTCTTCACGGACAAATTCGAGACGATCCGCAACAGTATGTACAGTATGATCAATTTGATGAAGACTTTGTTTCTGGGAAGCTAAACCATTCTTAACTTCAGCCAATTCATTCTCTAAATGCCTTTCTTGGATACTTACCTGTATCTCCTTTAACCTTTCAACCTCTCCACCTAACAAATCAACCTTATTATTCAAACCATCCAAAACCTCAAGCACGGTTTTGTTGTGGGTTACAGAATCATTAAAATGTTGAGTTAAGCGCTTAAAGTAATTTAAGATCAAAGTTTTTTCTCCAAATCAACTATTTGACAGTCAGCATCTAACCATGCGCTGCCAACGAATATTCTCTCTGGAGCAACCACATGAAAAGCTCCCAAACCATCAACCCAGTGATAACACTCCTCGTAATGGTCTCGCTCTTTATGTAACGCCGCAGAGACAGAAAACTCACCGACTCCAATATTCATATTTAAAACAAATTTTACTAATTTAGGACCTAAACTGGAAATATCAGCTTTTAATGCTAAGGTATTAGTACCAAAAATAACATTACCCAGTCTGTCGCGGATATGGAAACCCAACGTAAGCCCAGAACTGACTTCTTTATTATCTATTTCAAAGCAAAGTTCGTATTTCTCTGAGACAGTGAGCGTCTCTACTTTTGAACCTTTGCTATCAATAACGTAAAAATCATTGACTACCGCACGAAGATCGCCTGATATAGTTTTACCTTCATGAAGTTTTACCTCCATAATATCAGATGTCTTAGATAACTTGGCGTTATATAAATTCATAACGTCAGTTGGCACGGTGTCAGCAACAATCTTGCCTTTCTCAAGAAGAATGGCTCGGCTGCAAAGATTGGCAATTGCAGCTTGATCATGGGACACAATCAGCAGGGTTGTGCCACGTGATTTAAACTCTTTAATTCGAGAGAAACACTTGGATTGGAAATAAGCATCCCCAACAGAAAGTGCCTCATCAACGATTAAAATTTCTGGCCGCAACGCAGTTGCCACACTAAAAGCCAAACGTACTTGCATACCACTAGAGTAGGTACGTACAGGTTGATCAATATACGAACCTATTTCAGCGAACTCTTCAATATGAGGCATGAGTTCATTGATTTGCTCAATCGACATACCAAGTAATTGTCCAGACATGAAGACATTATCCCGCCCGGTGAAATCGGGGTGAAATCCCATGCCCAGTTCAAGCAATGCAGCGACACGTCCATTAATCTTGACGTTCCCTGTCGTAGCCGCAGTTGTACCAGTGATAATCTTCAACAGTGTGCTCTTACCTGCACCATTGATACCAATAATCCCCACGGCTTCGCCTGGATTAACGGTAAAATTGATACCATCGAGGATTGTGGTAACACTATGCCTACAACTCTTGAATGGAGAAAACCATTCAATAAGACGGTCATAACGGCTATTGTATTTTTTATAGGACTTACTAATATTCTCTACAATTATACTGCTCATTATAATTCATCTACCATGTCGCCGGAATGCTTCCGGAATAAGTGAAATGCGGTTATCAAAAGTATCACTGACAACGTGGCAACTAGATATAAATTGCTCCAGTCTGGCCATTGTTTTTTTACAAAAATGCTTTGATATCCCACAATTAGCCCCGTCATAGGGTTGAGCATTAGCCATTGGCTAGCCCACTTAGGCAAAACATCAATGATATAAATTATTGGCGTGAACCAGAACCAGAATTGAAGCAATATATTCATAAACTGTGAAACATCACGGAAAAATACGTTTAAAACGCCTAAAGTAATTCCCAACCCCAAGGCGAAAAGCACTTGAATAATTAACAGCGGAATTATACCAAGAATATAAACCCCTGGAAAATTATTTGTAACCAACAAAAATGCAATGTAAAGGCTAAAAATGATGGTGAAATTA
Organism: Serratia sp. N21D137; assembly: GCF_047530005.1. Classification (NCBI taxonomy): domain Bacteria; kingdom Pseudomonadati; phylum Pseudomonadota; class Gammaproteobacteria; order Enterobacterales; family Yersiniaceae; genus Serratia; species Serratia sp. N21D137. Next base: position 43,013 of record NZ_JBLJAJ010000031.1, on the reverse strand, counting down.
ATGAAAGAGGTTCCCAATGAGATAACTGGAAGACAGATCCGAGGGAAGTTAATCTTCTTTAAGAAATTTGCATTATCTACAAAGACAGTCTGTAAACGCGTAACCAATTCAGCAAAAAGGCCCCAAGGTAATAACCCCGCACAGATATAGATACTATATGCAAATGGACCTGTATCACCTGGCATTCTTGCTCGCATTACCTCTGCAAAAATAACAGTATAAACAATAATCATGGCCAAGGGCTGAAGAACTAACCACGCTGCACCAAGCATACTTGTTTTATATCTTGACTGAAAATCCCGCTTAATACTGCTACCAATAAACCCTCGATAATTGAATATCGACATTAACAATGCTTTCATTATTTATTCCCACCTAACAAAGTGAGCAACTCTTCTGTTTTATTCTTCATGATACTAGTGTCAGCTCTTGACTCAACGTTAAGTCTTATTACAGGCTCAGTATTAGATGTACGTAAATTAAAACGCCAGTCATCGAATTCGATACTCAATCCATCAGTTAAATCGATGCTAATTGAATCGGGTTGATAAACAGTGCGGATCCGCTCAATTACGTCATTTGGTCGGTCTACTTTACGGTTAATCTCGCCTGACGCAGGGTAGGCCAACATACGATCACCAACCAACTGACTCAATGCCTTACGTTTGGTAGAAAGTAAGCCAGCCACCAACAACCACGGGATCATCCCACTATCACAGTAGGCAAAGTCGCGGAAATAGTGATGCGCGCTCATTTCCCCACCGTAAACGGCATCTTCTTTACGCATGCGCTCTTTGATAAATGCATGACCGGTCTTAGACATTACCGGTATACCGCCAGCCTGGTTGACAATATCAATGGTATTCCATGATAACCGCGGGTCGTGAATAATCTTGGCACCTGGATTGGTTTGTAAAAATGCTTCGGCTAATAAACCAACGATATAGTAGCCTTCAATGAAGGTGGCATTTTCATCAAATAGGAAACAGCGATCGAAATCGCCATCAAACGCGATCCCCATGTCAGCCTGGTGCTCCAATACCGCTTTTGCGGTATCAGCACGACACTCTGGCAACAAAGGGTTGGGAATGCCATTTGGGAATTGGCCGTCCGGCTGGTTATGGATCTTAACAAAGGAAACAGGCACATTATCTTGCTTGAAACGCCGTTCGATCTCATCGATCACATGGCCGGCAGCACCATTCCCTGAGTTGATCACCAATTTCATTGGGCTTAGCGTCTTGGTATCAATATACCCTAGCAGATGATCGACATAATCATTCAGAATAGAGATCTGCTGATAGCTACCACGTTTGCTTTCATCAACCGGAGCGAAATTATTCACTTCGGCCAATTCCTTAATCGCAAACAGGCCTGTGTCGCCACTGATAGGCTGTGCATTCTCGCGAACCAGCTTCATCCCATTATAATTCATAGGATTGTGGCTTGCTGTAACTTCGATCCCACCATCCATATTGAGATGGAATGTAGCAAAGTAAACTTCCTCTGTCCCACTTAACCCAATGTCAAAAACATCTGCACCGGCATCACGCAGGCCGTTAGCCAGAGCCAATTTTAATGCTTCACTCGTTAAGCGCACATCGCCACCCACGATAATGCGCTTTGGCTTTAAATATTCGCCATAGGCTCGCCCAATACGGTAAGCGATATCTTCGTTTAACTCTTCACCAAGTTGACCGCGAATATCATAAGCCTTAAAGCATGTTAAACTGTTCATTAAAACCTCAAAAATTAGCAACGCCCGTAGTGATCTTTAATGCGGATAACGTCATCGTCCCCAAGATAAGAGCCAGACTGAATCTCAATCAATTCTAGCGGAATGTTACCTGGGTTTTCTAAACGATGGATAACCGCAACTGGGATGAATGTTGACTGATTCTCGGTAATCAAGAACGTCTTGTCGCCAGTAGTCACTCTCGCAGTGCCGGAAAGCACGACCCAATGCTCAGCGCGATGGTGGTGCATTTGCAAAGAGAACGCCTCACCCGGATTCACAGTAATACGATTGACGTTAAAGCGTTTCTCGGCGACCAAAATGTCGCAACGGCCCCATGGACGATACACCTCACGATGACGACGGTATTCACTACGCTTGTTCTTCTTCAGATGTTCAACAATCTTTTTAACATCTTGAACCTTGGATCTATCTACTACCAACACGGCATCTTTGGTGTTAACAATCACCAGGTTTTCTACACCTACAGCAGCGACCAGCTTCTCGTCAGTATTGATGTAGCAGTCACGGGAGTCATAGAGGAAAGTATCCCCAGTTAGCGCATTACCCGCCGAGTCTTTCTTGCTTACTTCCCACAACGCCGACCAAGATCCGACGTCACTCCAACCAGCATCCAAGGGAATGACCACCGCATCGTGAGTCTTCTCCATTACCGCATAGTCAACCGAGTCATCCGGGCAGGCAGAAAACGCATCGCGATCAACATTGATAAAGTTTTTATCGCATTCGGTGTTATCAAGCGCATCACGGCAAGCCGCAAGGATATCTGGGCGGAATTTCTCCAGCTCTTCCAGATAGCGCTTGGCACGAAACATGAACATGCCGCTATTCCAGTAGTATTCACCGGTCTCGATATAGCTTTGTGCCGTCTCGCTGTCAGGCTTCTCTACAAACCGTTGAACAGGCGCAGCCACCGATCCATTCTTACATTCCCCACGTTGAATATACCCGTAACCCGTTTCAGGCCCGGTGGGGACGATACCAAAAGTGACCAGACTCTTTGCAGCCGCATGTGGCAGTGCCAGGTCAATGGCACGATGGAATGCTTCGACATCGTTGATAATGTGGTCGGCCGCCAACACCAACATGATAGGGTCATTGCCCTGAGCAATGGCATTCAATGCTGCCAGTGCGATCGCTGGAGCCGTATTGCGCCCTACCGGTTCCAAAATGATGTTATGCGATAACATGTCGATCTGCCGAAGTTGTTCAGCAACCATAAAGCGGTGATCTTCGTTACAGATTACAACAGGCTCACTGACGCCGACACCATCAAGCCGCTTTAACGTTTCTTGCAGCATTGAATGGATGCTATGCAAACGCAGGAATTGCTTGGGATGGAGTTCACGGGACATTGGCCATAAACGACTGCCAGTGCCGCCTGCCATAATTACGGGTAGTAACATTATTTATCCTTTATTACGTTAAGCTAGAAAGCTTTAAGTAATACAATCACTTAATAAAAATACGCCAATCGCAGTCTTTAACTCGCTTTCTTAGGTCATCACTCAGTCTTAATCCTCTTGGCAGTCAGTATGTCATTATTCCGATTTTCACCCAAACCGTCATACTTTGTTACATCATGAAGTATAATGGTTAACCGTAGAGGATAGGTCAAAAAACAACCAAAAAGCCATTTTACTCGCTGCCAGATCAAAAAAGCACGCTACCGCCCTTGGCTCAACAGCTACCAATAGACTGAAAATAAAGTATAAATTTTACGTTTTGTCCAATCCATACGCTAAGTTAAGCATACAACAAGGCACACGATCATTACTTAAACGCGTACTTGTGCCCATTGGACGAGATTTTTGTTGCGTATGCTACCACCTAAGCGGACAAAACACCTGTACATTGTCCACTCTTTCAGTTTAATCTGAAGACGGTTGTTGGTTTATTGAGCTACACGCCTGCTCTATCAGCAAATTTATTTTATATCAATTAATTATGATGGATATAAAACCTAAATTTTGTAATAAAGCCTGCAAATAGATAGTCGACTTATCATTGCAGGGGCGAAAAAAAAGCCCATAAATGGGCTTTTAAGAATGCGCTATATTAAAGAATTTTCTTAGTTTTTACCAGCATATCCCTGCGGGTTTTTCTTCTGCCAGTTCCAGGTATCACGCATCATCTCATCGATACCACGACTCACCTCCCAGCCCAATTCTTGGCGAGCCAGGTTGGCGTCGGCCCAGAATGCTGGCAAATCACCATCGCGGCGCGGCAAGATCTGATAAGGGATAGCGACACCGGAGGCTTTCTCGAAAGCATGCACCATCTCCAGCACAGAGAATCCAACACCGGCCCCCAGATTATAAGCTTTGAACCCTTCGACCTTCTTCAAATGATCCATCGCCATCAGGTGGCCTTCAGCCAGATCCATCACGTGGATGTAATCACGCACGCCGGTACCATCTTCCGTTGGATAATCACCGCCGAAAACACCCAGCTTCTCTAGCTTGCCGATAGCAACCTGCGAAATGTAAGGCAACAGGTTATTAGGGATACCATTGGGATCTTCACCAATCAGGCCAGACTCATGAGCACCGACTGGGTTGAAGTAACGTAGAGCGATAATCGAGAACTGCGGCTCAGCTTTGGCGAAGTCCTGCAGGATTTGCTCAACCATCAGTTTGGATGTGCCATACGGGCTCGTCGTACCACCAATAGGCGTGGTTTCAACATAAGGTACTGGGGAGTTAGCCCCATAAACTGTGGCTGAGGAACTGAAGATAAACTGATGAACTCCGGCACGACGCATTTCATCCAGCAGCACAAGGGTGCCAGAGACGTTGTTCTGATAATACTCTAAAGGTTTGCGGGTTGACTCCCCTACCGCTTTGAGGCCAGCAAAGTGGATCACCGCCGAGATACGGTGACCATCGAAAATGCGATTCAGACACTCCGGATCTTGAATGTCGCCTTGGTAGAAGATGGCTGCTTTACCTGTTAGCTGCTCCACACGGTGCAGTGATTCTTCGGATGAGTTCGACAGGTTGTCTAGGACGACAACCTCTTCTCCACGTTCCAGCAGGGCCAGAACGGTGTGGGAACCGATGTAGCCGGCTCCGCCGGTGACTAGAATTGCCATTGTTACCCCTTTTGTGCGCGCTGGGCGCGCATAGAATCAGAAACCTGTAGCCTTCTATTCTACTCATTAAAAGTTTAGCGACTAGCGGTTTGGCAACATCCTCTGCCCAGGAACCACATTCAGTCATATTAAACATATTTAAAAAAGGGATGAGTCTAACAGAGCACTTATATTGAACTTTTAAAATAAATTAGAGTCGGAAAGAAAAAGATATTAGCAAAAATTACAGTCTGGATTATCGTAACTTTATCAATAAAGGAGAATTAAAGCATCACATTACGACATTAATAACCTTGTTTTAAAGAGTGCATTCAACCAGACTTGAAATTATATTTACACTTAACCTTTATTTATGTCCGAGCGCTCACCAATAACATGCGATAAATATTGTCCATAAAGCGTTTTTCCTAACAACTTGGCTTCTTCCGCAACTTGCTCACGAGAAAGCCAGCCTTTACGAAATGCAATTTCTTCCAAACAAGCAACTTTGAAACCTTGGCGTTTCTCAATTGTATGAATAAACTGTGACGCTTCAATAAGGCTATCATGAGTACCAGTATCTAACCAAGCGAAACCGCGACCAAGTAATTCAACATTCAACTGGCTTGCTTCAAGATACATTTGATTCAGAGTAGTAATCTCTAGTTCGCCACGGTAAGATGGTTTAACATTTTTGGCCATTTCCACCACAGCTGCATCGTAGAAATATAATCCTGTAACAGCCCAGTTCGACTTGGGAGCAGTAGGTTTTTCTTCAAGTGAAAGAGCACTAAACTTTCCGTCAAACTCGACAACACCAAACCGTTCAGGATCCATCACCTGATAACCAAATACCGTAGCACCAACTTCTCGTTTAGCAACGCTTTCAAGCTTCGTGCTGAAACTTTGACCAAAGAAAATATTATCCCCAAGAACCAATGCACATCGCTCTCTATTTATAAACTCTTCACCAATGAGGAAAGCCTGTGCAAGCCCATCTGGACTAGGCTGAATCTCGTAGCTGAGTTTTATTCCGAAGCGACTGCCATCACCAAGTAAGCGTTTAAAAGAGGGTATATCATCAGGCGTTGATATGATTAGAATATCTCTGATCCCTGCCAGCATCAGTACAGAGAGCGGATAGTAGATCATTGGTTTATCATAAATAGGGAGTAATTGCTTGGATACACCGCGAGTGATGGGATACAGACGAGTTCCAGACCCACCAGCTAAAACAATTCCTTTCATATTCACTTTCCTAGATTAAATTAACGGGTTAGCGCTAAGCGTTCACTTTTGTAGGAGCTATCCTTAACACGACGCCACCATTCTTCATTTGCTAAATACCATTCAACAGTTTTTCGAATTCCACTTTCGAAAGTCTCCTGAGGGCTCCAACCGAGTTCTCGTTCTATTTTCGAAGCATCAATTGCATAACGCATATCATGTCCGGGACGATCGGTAACAAAGGTGATCAATTCTTCATACATAACTAGGTTACGGGGTTTATTCGGCACCATAACATCCAAAATACGACAGATCGTTTGCACAACTTCAATATTTTTGCGCTCGTTATGGCCACCAATGTTGTACGTTTCACCTACTTCACCGTCACAGACAACTTTGTACAGAGCCCGTGCGTGATCCTCTACATACAGCCAGTCACGCACTTGAGCACCATTGCCATAAATTGGCAATGCTTTACCTTCAAGCGCATTAAGGATGGTTAGCGGGATCAGTTTTTCTGGGAAGTGATAAGGGCCATAGTTATTGGAGCAGTTCGTTACGATCGTTGGCAACCCGTAAGTGCGTAGCCAAGCTCTGACTAGGTGATCGCTTGAAGCTTTAGAAGCAGAATAAGGACTGCTTGGTGCATAAGGTGTGGTTTCAGTGAATAAGTCATCGGTACCGTGCAGATCGCCATACACTTCATCAGTCGAAATATGGTGGAAGCGGAAGGTTTTCTTTGCCTGCTCCCCCAAAGTTTGCCAATACTTGCGGGCAGTTTCAAGAAGCGTATAAGTTCCCAAAATATTGGTTTCTATAAAAGCATCAGGACCATCAATAGAGCGATCAACGTGACTCTCAGCAGCCAAGTGCATTACCGCCTCAGGTTGGAATTCGGCAAAAATATGGTCTAACTCGGCTCGATTACAAATATCTAAATGTTCAAACCTGTAACAGTCACTTTGTGCTATCGAGGCTAAAGACTCGAGATTACCTGCATAAGTAAGGCTATCGATGATCAAGATTTGATCTTTAGTTTCGTTAATAATATATCGCGCTAAGGCAGAACCAATAAAACCAGCACCACCGGTAATAAGAATTTTCATATTCCCCTCAGAGTAGCTACACAATGTGAGCTATCGATTGTCCACACAGTTATTAACTACTAATGACAAACCAATATAATTCCCTACGTAATAACATTGTCTATTAAACATTAACAACAGAGTCATTAATGACTATGATACTTTATGAACTTACAACGCTATTCTTTAAAAATGCATATAACTTAATTTATTTCAACATCGGAACCATTAGATGTCATTATATTAATAAACCTTTCAGTTTTAGAAAATTGAGCCTCAGCGCCCCAAATTGAAAGAATTATGCTTCTATTTTTCGTAACATCGGGTTTTGGTAGTGAATGAACGGTTTTTATATCATCAATACTGTAAATATCAAAACCACTTTTCGATAAAAATGCATATAAAGGATTAGCCTTATCTAAAAAAACGTATGCACCTACAAACAGGGATATGATAATGTTACCCAACCCTTGTTGTCTAAGGTGATTCATTACAACAAAAGGACAATCCTGCAGCAAATTTACATATTCATCGAATGAAATAAAGTCAGTTAATAACTGTAAATCTTCAGATTTAAAAGATTCGTAAAACAATCTAACAATTTTATCTTTATAGAGATTAGTGTCACCATAACTCAGTGGAACCACTATTTTATACCCCAACCCAAAATTAAATACGTCCTTAAAAGCATCAATATGATTATTCGTTGGTGTACAACTATTCCCTAAAAGAACCTTTTTACTATCATAATTAACCTTGAGATCACCTAGCAAATGAAGAGTGTTAACGAAGCCACAATAGTTCCAATCAACGTAATTCATTTCGCAATTGAACTTTTCTGAGACCAAGCTAAACTCACTAAATAAAACAGGGGAAAAATAATCAATACTTTTTGGATTAAAGAGTATTGAAATTATTTTTTTTATAATAGAACTTACAAGTGAGTTAGCTTTAGCGTTTCCATAGATATCAATTGCAATTTTTCTAGTCTCAGGTTTCAAGACACAAAGTTCGTCATTTTCTATAATGCTATAATAATCAAAACCAAAACCTACCCAAGCTTTCTTTACTCTAGCAGAACTAAATAGACAAGCTATTTTGGCTGGCTGAGTAAGAGAATGAAATATGATTGCGTCAAAATTATTGAGTTTACCAAGAATGCACATTATTAGAAATTTTTGGAAAGAAAATACTTTTACCCGTTTACTTTTGACAAATTCAGGAGTTTCTTTCTTTGATATTACCCAATACTCATTAACCCTCTCATTGACAGCATCAAATTGGGAGATCGCATCATCTATGAATTTCTCATCTGCGGCCAAATGTAAAATCATGTTATAGTTAAAGCCTCACTACAAAATTAAGAACGATCATTTATTTTTTTCTCTAACTCAAGGATATTCATCTTCCTAAGACCGATTATCTTCGCAGGAACCCCTGCATAAATGGTGAATTGATTGCAAGATCCTTTTATGAGACTTAATGCTCCGATAGCTACACCAACATCTAATTTAGCTCCTGGTAAAATAACAGAACCAGATCCAACAATACAGTGTTTCTCTAATGTAACTTCTTGATGATGAACATTTGTCAAATCTGCTGGAATCATTGGGTTTGTCATAAACTCACCTGAATAATCATCAGAACTTGAGTATATACTTACTCTTGATGATATATTGCAGTAATCCTTAATTGTAATAGCTCCTTTTCCAATAATGGAACTATAAACAGCAATATGTACAAAATCCCCAATTATTACACCATCACTTCCAGCAGATATCACGCAGAAATCATCAATTCTAACATTACTACCGATAGTAATGTTACTAGTATTGTGGAATGATGCCTTATCCGATATTAATACATTATTACCAAAAGATTTGAACCCGACTTTTTTTAAGTCATTTAAAGATAACCATCCCACAATTGTCTCCAGCTTTATTTTTTACGATAATTAATTATTAAGTTAGCAACTTTAGCAATATCATTGCTAGACAAACTGGCATGAAGAGGTAGACAAATAACATTATCGGAAATTTGTCTTGCGTTTGGTAGATTTGATGGATCTGATGATGGCAACCCTCTATAGGTTGAAAAATCAGAAATCAAAGGATAAAAATATCTACGACCTAGTACATCATTATCTTTTAAATGATTATAAAGATCATCTCTACTTCTTCCATATAGTGTTGAGTCGACAATAATAGGATAATAAGAATAATTATAGACCACATTGTCAGATAAAATTGGTAACTTTATACCATCAACATCACCTAATAAGGTCAAATACTCCTCGAAGGCAACTTTGCGTTGACTTATTGCTTGATCAACATAGTTTAGGGACAACAATCCAAAAGCAGCCTGAACTTCATTCATTTTGGCATTTATGCCAGGAGCAACCACAGTAACTTCATCTCTAAAACCAAAATTTTTTAAATCATCAATGTGCTGTTTCATTTTCCTATCTTTGCAAATAATTGCACCACCTTCAATCGTAGAATATGTTTTGGTAGCATGAAAGCTTAAAATAGATAAGTCTCCCCAGTTTAAAACAGACTCACCATCCGATTTAACTCCAAATGCATGCGCTGCATCATAAATGACTTTTAAATTATATTTCTCAGCAATGTCCATGATTTTTTTATTATCACATGGATTTCCATAGACATGTACCGGCATAATAGCTGTAGTCTTCGGTGTAATTGCAGCCTCGATCTTTTCCGGATCCAAGTTAAACGTAACTGGATCGATATCAACAAAAACTGGCTTTATTCCATTCCACCAAAGGGAATGAGTTGTAGCTACAAAACTGTACGGCGTGGTTATTACTTCTCCGCTAATTCTGAGAGCCTGTAGAGCAGTTATTAATGCTAATGTACCATTTGAAAATACGCTTATATATTCCGTATCTAAATATTCGGCTAATTTTTTTTCTAACTCTTGGTGATATGTGCCATTATTTGTTAGCCATTTTTTCTCCCAAATCTTCTCCAAGTAAGGAATAAACTCTTCCAGAGGAGGTAATAAAGGAGATGTAACAGTAATTTTATCGCTCATATAAACTCTATATTTCTATTAACAGTGGATTTATCTTGAACATCATTAAATTCAAGCGTCATGTATAGATTATCCGCACGGATCGTTATCCTTTAAACACTAAGAATAAAACGAAGTGCATTTATTTCGATATGGCTAGCAATCTAATAAGCTGATTTATTTATAAATCCTTTAAAAACAGTCAAGAAAATTATCTTTAAATCTAACCACAAACTCCAATTCCTTATATATTCAAGATCATACTGGATTCTTTTTTCCATTTTTTCGTTTGTATCTGTCTCACCACGCCAACCATTTATTTGTGCCCAACCAGTAATCCCTGGCTTAACTTTGTGGCGTAACATATAGCCTTGGATGATTTTTCGATACTCTTCGTTATGAGCAATGGCATGTGGCCTAGGGCCAACTATTGACATATCACCAATAAGTGTATTAAAGAATTGAGGTAATTCATCCAATGATGTTTTCCTTAAAAAACCACCTATCACTGTAAACCTAGAATCATTCTTTGTCGCTTGCGTAACTTTAGCGCCATCCTCCATGACAGTCATGCTTCTAAACTTCCAGACTTGTATAGACTTTCCATCCATACCGTAGCGCTTTTGTTTGAATAAAATAGGTCCACTCGAAGTAAACTTAACGGCACATCCTATAGAAAATAGCACAGGAGAAATAAAAATTAAAATGATTACTGATAATACGATATCTTCTAATCTTTTAATTATACTATTTAACCCTGTAAGGGGTGTATCGCACAATGAAAGAACAGGGATACCATTGACTTCTTCACTACGATGCTTTAATATCTCCAATGAGAATAAATCTGGTACTAGCATTACTGAGCAAGTTGTATCTGCGAGTTCATGCATTATTTTTTTTATTTCTTTTTCATTTTTCATTGGTAATGCAATATAAATTTTGTCAATATCCCCACTCTTGGCATCCATGATCATTTGGTCAATTGAACCAAGAAATGTGACATCTGCATCATATACCACATTATCCTGACTTGTTATAGTACTCTCTGAGCTACTATAAAAACCTTTTAGCAAAAGTCCGAGCCAAGGAGCCGAAATAAGTGATTTAGCCAAATGAACGCCAGGTAAAGTTCTCCCGACTATAACGACATTTCTCGTATTGTATCCCATGGAACGAAGAGAATTGATGGTAAGTCTTATAAGATAGCGAGCAAGGCAACCAAATATCAGAACTAAAAAATACCAAAGAAGGAAAGATGAATCATCGATATTAAAGTATTCAAGCCCCCCTGTAAATAACATTATAATTACAGTAATAATGGCACTTAAAGACCAGTTCTTGACAAACCCTAGTAACTCTTTAAATAAAGACATTCCTCGCCAAGAGCGATAAAAGTCAGAGACACCACCGATTAACTGGAATATAACAATTGCTAATAACGCAATGATATTACTATGGATACTAAAACTTTCATTATTTATGTAACACAACGCTAGTATACTAAAATATATTATTGATAAATCAGAAATCCTTTGCAAAAGTGAAATCACTGATGCATTAGCTTGTCTCGTATGATTTACAGTCGACATCATTTTATTCACTTAATTGATAAGCCTATCGGTTAGCTGCTATAATAATTCAAAAATAGCGAAGCAATAAAACAGGTAAGATAGCAGTACAATTTAAATAACAAATAAAATATAACACTATAAAATACCTTTTATTCTATAACTATAATTCTACCTCAAAGAAGCATAATTAGCTTTCGATATTACATGTCTTAATCACTACTAAAATAAAGCCTATTTATTCTTTTCTATCATCGCTAATCATTTTACCCTTGACTACATTAATCAACAGAGGACTGAACAATGCTGTAATAAGCACTCCTTTGATCAGTATTGATACGTAATTATTGATATAGACTTTACTTTCAAAACCCGTAATATAAGAGAGTATGCATATAGATAGAAAAAGCAAAAATATTACAGTATGTATTGTCAAATATTTTATTGAACTCTTTGAAAAACATTCTTTATACATAATATAATAATTGATATAAAAATTAATATAAAATGCAAGTACAATTAACATTGATAATGACACAAGGTTTTTTTGTACTATACCGATAAAGATCATCGTGACCATTATCCCCATGGAATACAGTCCAGTTTTGAATAGTACTTTAGCTTTCCCCATTCCTTGAAAAAAACTTCCACTTGTAGATAATACGACTTGCACAGGTATTGAAAGAGCTAATATTTTTATTATGCTTGCAACATCTGACCATGAGTCACCTAATATTATGTCTACTATTTCCTTAGAGCAGATAAATATACCTAGACCTAAAAAGGAGCCAATTATGGCTAGTTGCCTAGAAAAAGCCCTATGGACACTTTCTATCACAGATAAATCTTTACTCCCTTGTATAACTGGTTGTATAGCAGGTGTCATCGCGAATGTTAATAACATTAATGGATAACGCATCAGTTGATAACTTCGGTCATATATACCAAGTGATGACATACCTAAATATCTACCAACAAGTATATTATCCAAGTTTCTTGAGAAGTAGTTCACAAAATTAAATAAAAATTGGTAGATAGCAAAGTGATATATGATTTTTATTTGATGAATTTCCTTTCCAACCTTCGCTCTTCCGAAGAAAGTATACTTAGATGATATGTAATATGATAAAAATCTAAATGAAGCAGTAAGCAGACCTTTAATAGACAAACAAATCAATGGTGAAAATATTGAGTACGCGAAAAAAATCAAAACCAAAATTAACGTAACCATTTCACTAAGCACATCGCAAACACCAATTCTTATAAATTGCCTATCCTTTTGCATACTTGCCAATGGTAAAATGGATGCACAGAAAAATAAAATACTAAACGCAACATAAGGTACTGCCAGAGAAATTTCACCATCATTATAAAATGAGACCAATAAAGGGGTAGCCGAATAAAAAACAATGGAGAGAACACATCCTAGTAAAATTGTGAATGAAAAAATCCCATCTCTCTGTTCGATTGAAAGATTATTTTCATTAATAAGTGCTGGTCCAATTCCAGCTTCTGACAACAATTGAAAGAAAACATAGAAAACCTGAATCGATGCTACAATTCCAAATATTTCAGGAGGGAAGAGACGTGAATATATTACAAGTGAAAGAACTTGAAAAATGTAATTTAAATAACGCCCTCCCATACTCCTTATGACAGAGTGATGAAGTGACTTTGTGACTTTACTTTCTGTCATTATCATTCCTTATCTACTACAGTTTCCCGATAGTATCATCCTTGATGTTATAAAAATCCACATATGCAGCATTAACTTTAAATATAAAGTATCTGTGATAATATGTTTATATACTTATTTTTCCCTTAACAACTACTAATTAATTTTTAATGGCACTATCACTCATTCCAATGTTACCACTGATAGCATATTTAGCAGGAATACTAATAAGATTCCAAGTCCTCTTTGTACAACCTGTTAAATCACACCCAGTGATAATTAGTTTTTGATTTTCGGAATTACCGCAAGTTGTTAAGCTATATGCAGGTGAAACGACACCGTCTTTATGGTCATTTTGTCCAATTGCGGTGTAAACACCATTAAGAATTAATTCTGCGTCTTTTCCTTCCATGTAAAAATGGGAAGAATCCTTTGACTCCTCTGCTTTCGAACCATTCCTTCTGAAAATTGCCCCACTAATTATCCATGTGGACTCAATTGATTTGACACCGCAAAAAGCAGCTCTATCACATATACCAGATGTAATTACATTGTTTTTCGCTCGGAATGCAGAGTAGTTACACCCTCGATTCCACTCATTTTTTATATTTATAAATACATTATCATTCGCTCCTTCTTGTAAATTCACCCCATCATCATGATTGTTATTAATTGTACCGCCTTGAATTTTAGAGTCTAGTATATTTTGCACACCTCTAAAATTTGATGAAATCATACAACTGTTTAAATCAACTCCAACGTATTTATTGTTTTCACCAATAGCAATTCTAAAACCATAAAAACCGCAATAGAAAGCTCTAAACGTTCCTATTAAAGATTTGTCTACAACCTGTAGTCCATCAATTTTGTAAGACGGCCCGCCATATTGGACTATTCCAAAGAACGTTGCATTAGTATTAAACTTAAAAATAGCCTTCCCGCCATCAGCGAGCACAATCCCTGCTCCAACACCAAGAATATCCTCTTTATTTTCAACAGTATAAGGAAGCGAAGAATAGCCAACTAGCCAACAGCCCTTTGGCAGTACAACATCTTTTATTAGATAGTACCCCTTAACATTAGGGAAATAAACATGTGGGGAAATTCGCAAAGCCTTAATTAAAGCCTTCGAATGGTCCAACCTTGGTTTCGAAGAATTCGCATCCGCTATTTCATAGTCAGACATGAAATCTTGAATACTTACTAATTTTTTATTCATACTTCTGATGCTATTAATTTGGCCGTCCATTATTTGTGCTTCGTTGCCAAACTCCTCATCATCTTTGTCATTTTTATGTTCTCCTTTTTCAAGGTCATGCCCAACTCCAGCACGTGTATTCCCCATAACAAACGGGGTTGCTATGGTGCTTAATATAATTTTTTTAAGCAGGCCCCTTCTCTGAAGGGAGTGTTTTTCTTTATTCGAACCGCCTTGCCCCCGTTCATTTACAAGCCAATGAATAGCTTTACGAACATTTATCATAAATTTTTTCTAATTGAGATTTATAATCTTCAGGATCGTGCTGAGCAATTATCCTGTCTAAAGAGTTTGTACTTTTAACTTGTATCAATCCACGTTTAGAATTTAATTCTAGTATTGCATTTTCAATCCCAGAAATAATTGTATTTCGAAAACTATCTTTTTTCTCTTGTGAATCTATTGCTAGCTCTGAATATTTATTAAGAGGAAGCTTAATCACCCAACCACAGTGTTCATTGTTTATCTCTGTGAGAGCCCTAACGTTTGTAGTTATTACAGGACAACCGCTTGCTTGCATTTCTAAAACTGAATATCCATATGTATCTGACCATGTGGGAAGCAAGCCCACATGACTTTGCTGCATTAAGTTAAGTACTTCATAATTACTCAAAGATTGATGATGCACTATCCATGGTTCTTGCTCAATTATTTCTGAAACCTTCTTGCAAAAACCTTCATCATCCTTCCATTCTTTTAATACATAATTATTTTTTCTTGCTAGATCTCCAATCACCGTAAGGCTCAATTTAATATTAGTTTTTCTCACAATATTATTTAGTGCTATTACAGTTTCTGCACCACCTTTCCTATAAAAATCTCCACCAACAAATAAAACCCTAATTTCATCAGTTTCATTTAATTCTTTTTTGCTATTATTCGATATCAATATTTTCTGAGGAGGAGCTACAACATGAATCTTATTCTCTATCGTATCTTTATACTCCGAATAAACGTTCAGAATATTTTTTTGGATTTTTTTTGCTGATTGTGATAATGCAATAATAGCCTTACAGTGTTCAGATGCAATCCATTTTAATTTTTTTTCCACCGCAGGACATCGTTTGATTCCATCAACATAATCTGGGTTATGATGGATGCTTATTAGCTCTCTACAGCGAGGTAAGCTAGTTTCAAATGTTGTAACCCAGTTTTTCTTTTGAGGTGTAATAAAATTAAAAAAGTGCATCATTTTAATGCTACTCGGCACTATACCTATAAATATAAACTGAAAGTTAGAGAAGTCTGCACCGCGTAATTTATCTAGATAATAAGCATAGCGAGCAAAATTAAGTCTAGATAAGTTTACATAATTATTTTTTGTTTTATTAATAATGCATCGCTGCTCTGGATATTTATTTTGTATATAACCAATTCTATTCATTATTCCACCATGTAGACAGTGTATAAAATTTCGACATTTAATATCGTCACCGTTGGTATGCAGCACAATATCAATTTATAGTTATCATCTAACATTTGAGAATAAATTATTTCCTAAAATAATTCACAATGCAATATTTAAAATAGTCATAGTAAAATGCACTAACTGACAAAGGGTAATATAAAACATATCTTTTTAGTAATTTAGGCTCATCCCAAATCCGATAGGCCCAGCGTAAATTTAGCTTATTAATTAATTTGGGATAGTAGTTAATGCCTTTCTTGCATGTCTGATGGAGAAAACCTCCGCAAGTAAAACCAATCCCCTGCCAACCTGCATATTTCAATTCGACTATAAAGTTCTCTTGATGTGGTGTTCCCATGCCAGCAATTACATATGTAGGGTTAATTTTTATAATATAGTCAATATATGCTAGTCGTTCCGTTTCATTTAGAAAGAAACCATGCCTTACATCAATGATTTTTATATTCTCAAAGCTCTCAGTTAATATAGCTTTTACCCTCATTGCGACACCTTCTTCGCTACCAATAAGGACCAATGTTTCATCATGCTCACTTGCATGATTAAATACAATTGGAGCTAATGATGTCATGTCAAAACTAACTCTTGATGCTTTAATTTTTATAGAGCGCATCATTTTTTCAAAAATTATCCCATCACAAAATATTGCATCTATATACTTAAATGAGTTAGTGTTTTTTCTAAAAACATAGTAAGAATAACAATTTAAAAATGTATATATTTTATTCTTTTTAGTTAAATTAATGCATACTTCTTCAGTGACTTTTTCTTTTATTATTTTTATGTTCTCTATATTCCATGACATAACATTTCAACCTTTTATAATTAATATAAAATAAATTTTGCAATGAATATGGTATAACTAATACAGTACAATATGTAAGTAATTTATTTACTGTCACTACTTCTTTTTTTAATTTCATTGCAGCTTTTAAACTGTATTTTTTATTATTATTTCTTGCTGCTTTTAAAACCACAAAATTATAATAAAATTCATTTATAGCCGATGGAGACATTCTATCTTCATTTTCGATCAACCAATTATACGAATAATCAAAAGACTCCCCTTTTAAGTTTGGTCTATCTTTCGAATTCCAAAATATTGCTGTTCCAACTGAATCAACAAACTCTATCTTTAACCCGCTGAATTCGAAAGACAAACATAAGTCGTAGTCTTGATGCCTTATATATTTTTCATTAAATCCATTATCATCAAAAAATGACCTTCTAACTGTTAAAGTCGAAGTTTGCATTAACTCTTTGGACGTAAATAGGTAATCACTGATATGCTCATTGTCTTTAATCGGTCTACTAGGAACTATTGACTCAAGTTTATTGTTAAAGTAAACAAGGGCTTTGTTATAGTACACATCAGACTCTGAGGATACTGCATTTGCTAGAGATATCAGTTTACCTGGCATAAAAATATCATCGGAATCAAGGAAGCTAACCCATTTTGTTTTTGCCAGTCTAGCCCCCTGATTTCTTGTCACTGCTGCATTGCTTTTGAAACTGTTATTAATCATCATTATCTTTGTAGAGTTCAGTTTTTCTACAGCCGCAATGATTTCATCTATGTTATCACTATAATCATCAACAATAATTATTGAATCTAACAGCTCTTCACTAAGTTCCTGGCTGAGGACACTCTCTAAAGCTCTGACTAATTCTGTCACTCTTTTAAAATTTGGAATGACGACAGTAAATTTACTATTATTCAATTTATTACTCCTTCCTCACTATCCTCTTGCCTTTTTTTCTTAAAATCACTATCAATACCAATAAATAAAATAAGTGACAAAGCCACGTATACATTATTTAATGAGGAAACGGATAGAGCTGTAGCGAGTAAGATCAAAATTACACAAATCTTGTGTTTTGTTTTAAATTTGTATAGATATACCCATATAGGGATAAGTAGCATGAAAAAACCAATTATGCCATGATCATAAATCACTCTAAGTAGAAATGAATGCAATATCACTGAATAGCATTCTCCATTTCCTGCATAACTAAATAACGACTCATAGTAAGCTAGATCATGGCATGAGCCTATTGATAGAGGAGTTATTGCCTCTGAACCTATAAAGAAACGCCACCAAGGCCAGTCAGAAACTGAGTAGATAAACTCTAATAAAAATCTATATCTATCAATAGACTCTAGTGATGAGCCTGATGTTAACCTCTCGCTAAATATGAAAAACACCAAAGAAAGAACTATTGGAATTAAAACCATATACAACATCTTTCGTATATCTAACTTCCTATCCATAGAAAATAAAATTGCTATCAGAAGTGCTGAAAATGAAGATCTTGAACCTGATATAAAGCATACAACAAGTATAATCATAGTATCAAGAATACCTAATTTCCCTCTTATTATATTCACTAGATAATATGTCAATATCAACATTATTAATTCAAAGTTATTTTCAATCAACAATGTTGGTCTTTCAACATTTAATAGGAACTTATCTGCACTGTACTTAATCAGGAATAATATAACTATAAATCTGTAAAATTTAACCACATTCTCTTCAGAAAACACTCGCCTCTTATAAAAAAAACCAAGCAGTATAAGATAATAATAAGACTTATAGGCCTGAATGAAATCTATTATATTTTTTTGCGTAACTAAAAGCACAAAAAATAGCGAGTACAGCAGATAAAAAAGTGATAACAATGAAAAGACAAGTGCTATTTGGTTAATCCCATACTTAAAAAAAGCAAGGAGAGCAGCTATGAAGAATATTATTTCCAGAAATCCGGTTTCAGGTATTATCAAGAAACCCGAGAGGTAAGTAGCCCCCAATAAGCATAACAACGTTATCGAGTATAATGAAAACCACTCACACCGATTTTTAGTTTCTAAATACATATTTTTTTATCTTCATAATTTATCTAATATTAATTAAAGTTTAGAATATTAATGGCGAGAACAACCTAAATGCTGAACTCGCCTTGAATGACTTTTATATCATGTAATAAACCTAATCTTTTGACTTGTATTCATAGTTATAATAGTCATAGCCATAGTTATAGTAATTAGCCGCCTTCCTCATAACAGCATTAAGAATCACGCCCTTAATTTCAATTCCATTTTGCTCAAATCGTCTAAAACTAACCTCCACCTCTTTAGGGCTATTCAACTCAAATCTAGCAACCATTAATGATGTTCCAGCGTGCTTACCGATAATTGCCGCATCTGTAACTGCAAGAATCGGAGGGGTATCAACCAAGACTAAATCATAATTCTTTGATGCCCAGTCCAATGTAGCTGTAAATCTTGAGTGCATCAGTAGTTCTGAAGGATTTGGTGGGATTTGACCCCGAGGAAGAAAATCGAATCCCTCATGCTTGGTTTTCTGAATGACCTTTGATAAATCTAGTCTACCCGCAAGAACATCAGATAGCCCTATCTTACCCTCTACACCAAGTAGCTCATGCGCGTAACCCTTTCGCATGTCACTATCAATAAATAAAACCTTTTGTCCACTTTGGGCAATTACTGCGGCCAAGTTGGCGCTAATGAACGTTTTCCCTATCCCAGGACTAGCACCTGAAATCATTAGAATATTATTCTTTGACTCCATCATTGCAAAGTGCAAACTCGTACGTAAACTACGTATTGCTTCTATGGCTAGATCCGCTGGATTACCAAATGCTAATAGTGAGTTAGAGTCTGTATTAATCTTCCTTCCTTTATGCTTGCTGACAAACTCCAAATCTCTCTTTCTCTGCCATTCAGATAATGGAACACTTGCATAAACATTAATACCCAAAGATTCTAACTGTTCAGGACTTTCAATTCCTCTATGTAAGAAAGAGCGTGTAAGTATATAACCTATAGACAAGACTCCACCGAAGATAACGCTTAGGATAAGAATAATTATTTTTTTCGGTTGAACTGGAGTAGGCTGAGTTATTGCATGGTCGATTATTCTTACATTACCTACAGTACTAGCCTTCGAAATACTTAACTCTTGCTCTTTATTCAACAGCTGCATGTATACTTCTTGCCCTGACTGAACATCACGGCTAAGGCGTAGTATTTCCTGTTGTGTTTTGGGCATTGAGCTAACACGTTTATTTAGTTTTTCACGTTGATCTTCTAAGGTCTGCCTTTTTTCTAAAAGAGCCCGATAAGATGGGTGTTCCTTTGTATACAGCTTTGATATTTCGGCTTCTTTAAATGTCAACTCATTTAATTGCGTATCGACTGATACTATAGAATCTAAAACAGACTTTGCTTCTAAAGATAGATCAACAGAGTCGTTCTGTTGTCTATATTTATTTAACGTATTCTCTGCAGAATCAAGTGCATTTCTAACTTTGGGAAGCTGCTCTCGCAAGAAATCAAGACTACGAGCATCTTCTTCAGATTTTCTTTCAACATTTTGTTCTAGATAGTTTTTAGTAATTCTATCCAATATCTTTTGTATTTTGATAGGATTTTCGCCAGTTAATGTTAATCCTAGCACCCCTGTATTTTTTCCCTTATCTGCAACATCAAACTGCTTTAGCAATAAATTGATTGCTTCTAACTCTGTATTTTTACTGATATCAAATACAGTTCCTGGCTTTGCATCAATATCGCTGACCAAAATAGAAAAACCATTTTTGCTGAGTATACTTCCAACTTTGCCTTCAGCAAAATTACTACCATCCCTGGTTATTGTATATTCATTATTCTCACCTACGTTTAAACTCAACGTAGGATCTGCTGCCCAAGACTCCGGCAATTCCAGCCTCGACACAACAATCCTAGCTTGATCTCGTTTCATTAACCGAGCCAGCCCTTTCCCAATAATTGGAAAGTGTCGTTCTTCTATTACTGTCCGTAAATTTAAGTCATCAACTGTTTTACTTAAAATCATTCTTGACTTTAGCAGTTCAATTTCAGGCGCTGATTCTGGCTGCCCACTTGGAAGCATCTGATTAATATTATTCAGTAATGAATTACCAACACTTTGTTCAACTTGGACCATAGCATCTGCACGGTAAACTGGCGATGCAAAAAGACTGTACAAAATACCAATTGTTAAGAATGTTGCGGTAACACCAATAATTAGCCATTTATTATCAACCAATTCACCAATTAGGCGTCTTACGTCAATTTCATCAGATTTTTCATTTCTAATATTATTTGCTTTATTTTTTTCTAACATTTGAAGTCCTGGCTAGCTATCTGCTTAGTGCTTTAGCCCATTTTTGGGCTGATTCATCAAGAAGTTGGTACACAAACTCAAAAGATTCTCGACTTTGGCGATATGGGTCTGCAATTTCTCGTTGGTTCAGCCAATGACCAAAAAGCATAGTTTTACCCCGAACCTCTGGAGCTAATCTGCATACGCCATCGATATGACCTTTCTCCATAACTAGTATTAAGTCATATTCTCGACACATCTTGCCAGTGAGTTGTTTTCCCTGATGCCCTTCAAGAGAGAGTGAATGGTTTTTAGCAACATCAGTTGCTGTCGCATCTGCCGGTTTACCAACCAAAGCGCCTAGTCCAGCGGAAGATATTTCTTTATCTGGCAATACCTGTTTTAGCAAACGCTCCCCCGTGGGGGAACGGCAAATATTACCTACACAAACCACTAGAATAGAATTAAACATATTGCCATCCTACATAATCACTACTATGGCCAGTTACGTACACGCAATGCACCTTCGCTTAAGTTGTTAAACCCACTTATTGTAGGCACTAACTGCATAATCAAACGGTTCCAACGCGCAACAGGCGCTGTAGTAACATAAACTATATCATACGGCTGTAATTGGAATTCTGTACCCATTACCAAAGCCGTCGCGTCAGAGGCATTTAGCTGATAAATGCTGGCAAGCTTGCTACCTTCAGTACCCCGTAGTGGGCGAATAACAAAAATCCCAGTTGCATCCGATACCGTCTGGTCCATACCTTGAGCATTGCCTAAGGCTTCTGTCAACGTCATGCCACTGCGATCCATCTTCAGCGTAGTTTGCTGCTTGACTTCACCCATCACGAAAACTTTCAGATCGTCATTACGCGGAACATAAAGAATATCACCTGGATAAAGCAGATGGTTCTGCATCAGGTCACCCTTCTGCATTAGTGCCTGAAGCGATATACGCTGCTCTTCGCCATTGTGTGTTAACACCACGTTTCGCCAGTCAGCATTTTCTGCAAGCCCACCTGCTGCGTTGATTGCATCCATCACGGTTAACGGCACATTGGTAATCGGCTGTTGGCCTGATTTTGCCACCTCGCCCGTCACATACGCTTTTTGCGAACGGAAGGCCGCAATGCTTACATCTACCTGCGGGCTTTCAATATATTGAGCAAGACGTCCTGCGATATCATTTCGCACTTGGCTAGCAGTTTTTCCTGCTACTTTCACCTTGCCAATATATGGGTAGAAGATAGTCCCATCTGCATTCACCCAGTTACCTGTGTCACTGGCGCTACGGTACTGGCCTGCGGGAGTGGTTAGCTCAGGATGATCCCAAACAGTCACCATCAGCACATCACCCACACCAATGCGGTATTCATAACTTTGCAGGTCACGTTCCAAGGCTGGGTTGTTCTGCGCGACAACGGGTTTTGGACGCATTTTGTCAACCAAACTCGGCGTCATTGGGTAAATATTCACCAACTTGTCCAAGTCAAAATTGTTATCTTCCTGCTTAACAACGTTTTTCCCGCTACTAGAGAGGTGTGAGCCAGGTACTACGGTACAACCGCTGATCACACTGATTGATACCAGGAGCGGTATCAGCTTCCATTGTTTCTTTGCCATCGAATTTTCATCACTTTCAAAGTAAGTAAACTTGCAACGCTAAACACCTGGCCAACCATGGCCGCTTGGGGGTGGTGCTTAGCAAAATTTTTTGTTTGCGCTATGTACGGCAGTCCTGCGATACATGCATGAAAGCACTCATTGAGCAAACGTTGAGTCTGAGTTTGCTAAGATGTCTCTCAAACTCGAAGTGACTGGCGCATGCACCAGGAGTGTTTTCATGTGCGAACGAACGCGGGTAAGTCAAAAGGCCCGCTGAGATTTCCGCAGGCCTCTAACTATAAAGATTTTTCCGCTCTTTTTCAGTACAAATTACTACAGTTTTAGCTGCTCGGCCCATTCGCGGAAGGCTTTGCCCTGCGTGGGGTGGCGTAAGCCATAGGTCACAAAGGCTTGGAGATAGCCTAGTTTTTCACCGCAGTTAAACGATTCCCCCACCAGTTCCATCGCTTCTACCGTCTGTTGTTTCATCAGGTCAGCAATCGCATCAGTCAGTTGAATTCGGCCCCAGGCACCTGGCTGAGTTTTTTCCAAAATCGGCCAGATGTCGGCAGAGAGCACATAGCGGCCAACAGCAGAATAATTGGATTTCAGTTTCACTTCACGGCTTGGCTTCTCAATGATCGACGTCATGCGTGAGCTTTCCCCTGGTTGCAGGGTCGTGGTCTCACATTCTGCCACCGAGTAGTCATACAGCACGTTTTCATCCGCAGGCTGCACCAGTACCTGGCTCAGCCCATTCTCTTCGAAGCGGGCAATCATATGCGCCAGGTTGTCTTTGTGCATATCCGCCTTGGCGTCATCCAGCAGCACGTCCGGCAGCACCACCACGAAAGGTGAATCACCTACCAGTGGTTTGGCACACAGTACCGCATGCCCCAATCCTTTCGGTTGCCCTTGGCGGATGTGCATCAGGGTTACGCCCTTCGGCGTGATGGATTTAACTTCATCCAGCAGCTGACGCTTCACGCGCGCTTCAAGCATCGCCTCAAGCTCATAAGACGTATCGAAATGGTTTTCGATCGCGTTCTTGGAGGAGTGGGTAACCAGAATGATTTCCTTGATCCCGGCAGCCACGCATTCGTTGACGATATATTGGATCAACGGCTTATCAACGATCGGCAGCATCTCTTTCGGGATCGCCTTGGTCGCAGGCAACATGCGCATACCCAGACCAGCAACAGGAATGACGGCTTTCAACTTCATCGACATAGTGTTCCTCTTAAAATCTCGTGGTCGTGCTAACCGGCTCAGGCAATTACTTGCTGTTCAGGGTCTGTTTCATCCACTGGGTGAAGTTTTCGCCTTCGGAAGGATGGCGCAGGGCATACTGGACAAACGCCTTCATATAGCCCAGTTTGTCACCGCAGTCGTGGGATTTGCCGCTCATATGGAAAGCTTCTACCGTTTCCTGCTCCATCAACATGGCAATAGCGTCGGTCAGTTGGATTTCATCACCAGCACCCGGGGGAGTTTTCTCTAACAATGGCCAGATATCGGCAGAGAGAACATAGCGCCCTACTACGGCCAGGTTAGAAGGTGCATCTTCCCGTGCAGGCTTCTCTACCACCGCAGTCATTGGCGTACTTGCACCAGCGGCTAACGCCACGCCGCCGCAATCGACCACACCGTATTTGGAAACGTCCTCTTCCGGTACTGGCTCAACCATAATCTGGCTAAAGCCGGTTTGCTCAAAACGCTGGATCATTTTGGCCAGGTTTTCTTTCTGCAGATCGGCAGTAGAGTCATCCAATAACACGTCTGGCAACAGCACCACAAATGGGTTATCCCCAATCATTGGTTGAGCACATAACACCGCATGCCCCAATCCCTTGGCTTGCCCTTGACGTACCTGCATCACCGTTACATCTGGCGGGCAGATACTTTGAACTTCGGCAAGCAGTTGGCGTTTTACCCGAGCTTCCAACGTCGCTTCCAGCTCAAAGGAAGTATCAAAGTGGTTTTCGATCGCGTTTTTCGATGAGTGCGTAACCAGTACGATATCCTTGATACCCGCCGCAACGCATTCACTCACGATGTACTGAATCAATGGCTTATCGACCACAGGCAGCATTTCTTTAGGGATCGCCTTGGTTGCAGGCAGCATACGGGTGCCCAAACCTGCTACTGGGATAACGGCCTTCAATCTTTTTTGCATAAATTTCTTCCACCGACAAATAACAAGTAAGTGTAACAGAGCCAGGATAAGTGGTAGAGCCTTACGTTCAAATGAATTTTTAACTATAAAAATCAATTAATTAAAATATTAAAGTGACGTTTTAGGCACGCTACCGCCCTTGGCTTGCAGCTACCAATGCACTGTAGACAATGTTTGAACTGACGAGCGTGCAGCCGACTCCACGCTCGTAGATGAACCTGAGGTTCTGTTCAGAATTTAATGAGAGGCAAGTCGCAGAGTAAGGAAAAGGCAGTGCCTTCCTGGCCAAGTGGTCAGTCTTGCTATCATTTATAGGATGCTAAGATTCTTATACTATTGACCCAGTGAAACAAGTCTTAGTGGCTGCATTAAGACCTTTTCAGAATAAGACTACTAGGGATACTCGATTTTTAAGATTTTACTCGTTTAGCTAATTTACAACAAATTGATTATAAAGATAATTATCTAAGTGCAGGATTTATAAGCAGCTATTTGTTCCCTGTTTTCTGCTATCAGCCCCCTTATTGACCAGATCCTAACGCTGTTTAATTATTCTACTGGCATAGATTACCCGCACCTCGTGCGGATTTAGTGTTGAAATCCCCTCCCTCAGCGTCCATCATTCTCAAAGCGGCATAAGCCGTCGAACTAAAAGGTGAAATTAGGCGTATGGAATGGATCGCAGATCCAACAATTTGGGCCGGCTTGGCCACCCTGGTTGTACTGGAAATCGTACTGGGCATTGACAACCTGATCTTTATCGCCATTTTGGCGGAAAAATTACCTAAGAAACAACGTGATAAAGCCCGCATTGTCGGTCTTTTACTGGCGCTGGTGATGCGCCTGTTGCTGCTGGCCTCGATATCCTGGCTAGCCACCCTGACCAAACCGCTGTTTGTGGCCATGGGGCACGCTTTCAGTGGCCGCGACCTGATAATGCTGGTCGGGGGTATCTTCCTGCTGTTTAAAGCTACTATGGAGCTGAACGAGCGGCTGGAGGGTAAAGACGAGGAACACCATGGGACACGCAAAGGTGCGCGTTTCTGGCCAGTGGTCGCGCAGATTGTGGTACTGGATGCCGTCTTCTCGCTGGATTCGGTGATCACCGCAGTCGGGATGGTCGATCATCTGGCCGTGATGATGATCGCGGTGTGTATCGCCATTGGTTTGATGTTGCTGGCCAGCAAACCGCTCACGCGCTTTGTGAATGCTCATCCCACCATTGTTATTCTGTGTCTCAGCTTCTTGCTGATGATTGGTTTCAGCCTGGTGGCAGAAGGCTTTGGCTATGCCATTCCGAAGGGCTATCTCTACGCAGCGATCGGTTTCTCGGTGATGATCGAAGCCTTGAATCAGTTTGCCCAGTTTAACCGCCGCCGTTTCCTTTCCAAGGTGCGGCCTTTGCGTGAGCGTACCGCAGAAGCCGTATTGCGCATGTTAAGCGGCAAGCATGAAGAGGCCGAGATCGACAGCCATTCGGCACATCTGCTGGCAGACAGCTATAACGAGAATGGTGAAATCTTCAACCAGCAGGAACGCCATATGATCGAGCGGGTGCTGGGCATGGCACAGCGTACCGTCAGCAGTATCATGACTTCGCGGCACGATGTGGAATACCTTGGGCTTAACGGCCCGCTGGATAAATTGACGCAGCTGTTGGAGAAAAACCAGCATACGCGCATCGTGGTAACCGAAAATAGCGCCAGCGATGAGCCATTAGGGGTGATCCACACCATTGATGTGCTGAAACAGCAGTTGCAGCAATCACCGCTGGATCTGCGGGCCTTGGTGCGCCAGCCACTGATCTTCCCGGAGCAGTTAACGCTGCTGTCTGCGTTGGAGCAGTTCCGCCAGGCCAAAACCCACTTTGCGTTTGTGGTGGATGAGTTTGGTTCGGTCGAAGGGGTGGTGACGTTAACCGACGTGATGGAAACCATCGCCGGTAATCTGCCAGAGGCCGATGAAGAGGTGGATGCACGCCATGATATCCAGCAAACCAGCGAAGGTTGCTGGATTGCCAATGGCCATATGCCGCTGGAAGATCTGGTGCTGTATGTGCCACTGCCGATAGAAGAAAAGCGGGAATATCATACCTTGGCAGGCTTGCTGATGGAGCATTGCCAGCGCATTCCACGCGAAGGTGAGCAACTGAAGATTGGCGACTATCTGTTTGAACCGTTGGAAATCAGTAGCCACCGCATCGTGAAGGTGAAGATCACGCCGTTAGTGACACCTAACGAAGAGGACGAAGAGTAAATCTTTACTGGGCACCCACTTGAGGTGCCCAGCATTGATGTCAAACGGGCACAGCATGCCTACATAGCTTACAGGTGCACTGGCACCAGCAACTCCGTCGCCACAATCACCACCACCAGCCCGACAATCACCGGTACCGAGGTACGTTTCACTACTTCGAACGGTGAGATTTTTGCCATACCAGAAACCGCTACCACTACGCCAGAAACCGGCGAGAGCGTACGGCCCAGGTTGGAAGCTTGCAGCATCGGGATCACCAGGTAAGCCGGGTTAACCCCCATCTGTGCCGCCAGTTTCGGGATCAGCTCAACAAACGCATAGAACGGCGCATTACCAGAGCCGGTCGTCATCGCCGCCAGCATGGTGATCACCACCAGCACCAACATCATGATGATACCGCCGGTGCCAAACGACTGTGCCAGACTGATCAAGCCGCTGATGAAGCCAACGGTGCTCAAGCCTTGGGCAAACACCCCAGCTGCCACCAACAGCATCACCACGCTGGCAAACGCATCGGCCATGCCACGGTAAGCCACTTCTAAACCGGCGAACACCGTTTTGGCATTGAAGCTGCGGATAAACTCGATCACCGCAGCCATGAACATACAAATCACCAATACGGTAATGATGTGCAGCTCCGGCCCCCATTTACCATCAAAGACCAGTACCCCCAGGATCGGGGTAAACGGCAAGATGGCGTAAAAACCGGGCGCATTGGTAGTGATTTCACTCACGTCCATGATGTGGTGCTGTTCGTTGGCTTTACGGTCGAGATAGCGTTGCCAGAAGAAGTGGGCAATCGCCATACAGATAATGGCAGCGATAGAGATCGGCAGCGTGGTTTTGAAGGCGAAATCCACCAGCGGCATTTCGGCCGCCTTGGCGGCCAGCACCACATCACCCGAAGTAGGCGAAAGGATAATGGCTGCAGGAGAAGCACAGATAGCTGCCGCCGCACCGCGGCTGATCCCCACGTTAACCATCAGCGGGAACAGCGTTGCCATCAATAGCACGCCAAGCCCTGTCGCCGAAGAGACGGCCAGTGACATCAGGCAGGCAACAAAGTAGGCCGCAATCATCAGTAAATAGGGGGAATTGATCATCTGCAATGGACGGGACGCCAGCTTGACCACCACGTCATTGGCGCCAATGTGCGTCATGTAAGCGGCGAAGCCACACAGCATCATGATCATCATGCCGAGATCGCCACCGCGGCTCATCAGCAGGATTTTGACATATTCGAAAATATCGGTGGCGCGCCACCCGGTCGACGTCGCACTCGCGGGCAGCAGATTTTTGCCCATAAAGGCACTCACCGCCAGCAGCACCAGGCCGCCAACCATTAACACCCCAGTGGCAGAATAGCCCTTGATGATGTAACGGCCAACGAACACCGCTACCAAGGCTCCAATCAGAAGTTCCATTATTATTCCTCGATTTAATTATTTTACTTCAGCTCATCGCCCGATAGCAGCCGATTGACGCCACACTCTGCCGAAAAGCACTACAAGATATTATGACATTCATCAATGTTACAGGGGGAAACTATCAACAAATCGTGAAATTCCCAGCCAGGTCGCTTTGGCGATAACCTTCCACCGGGCGGGTAGATGTCGGAAGCCGCAGCCAGACAGCCCAGAGCAAGCAAACTGACCATCAAACAGGAAAATAATTGATTTAATTTCAATAAATTAAATGACTCATCTCTCCCCTATCTTACATACAGCCGACATAACATTGTGATCATGATCTGAATTTGTAGAATCTTTACGTCAGATGTTAACGATGTGTGAGTTTGATCAAACAAATGTTTTCTCCAGTTTGGTTATATGATCGCCAATGTTCACGTTGTCATTTTCAGCAAAGAGTTTAAATTTATTATCAACATAATGAAAAATATAACTTAAATAAATATTAACCTTTTTATTTCTCTAAAAATGACAACGTCAACATTGGTTTCGTATCGCTATCTAGCATGATAATGGAGAGGAAAATGAGTCAGTTACCCGAAAAGATGAGCGCGGTAGTTTGTCATGGCCCGCAGGATTACCGGTTTGAACAAGTCCCTACCCCGCTACCTAAAGCCAAAGAGCTGGTGATCAAGGTCGAAGGCTGCGGGATCTGTGCCGGCGATTGTAAATGTAAAAACGGTGCCCAGATGTTTTGGGGTGAAAACCCTTGGGTAAAACCACCGGTCGTGCCCGGCCACGAATTTTACGGCCGCATTGTTGCCATGGGAGAAGGCACAGAGCAGAAGTACAAGATCGGCGAACGCGTCATTGCCGAGCAGATCGTGCCTTGCTGGGAGTGCCGTTACTGTAAGTCCGGCAGCTATTGGATGTGTGAGACGCACAATATCTACGGCTTCCAAAAGGATGTTGCCGAAGGGGGAATGTCGGAATATATGCGTTTTTCCGCCAACGCCATCGTGCACAAGATCCCGGAAAGCCTCAGTCATGAAGATGCCGTGCTGATCGAGCCGATGGCCTGTGCCATCCACACCGTTGCCCGTGGGGATATCCAGTTAGACGACGTCGTAGTGCTGGCCGGTGCCGGGCCGTTGGGACTGTGTATGGTACAGGTAGCCAAGCTGAAGACGCCGAAAAAGCTGATCGTGATTGACGCCATCGACGAACGCTTGGAGCTGGCAAAAGCCTTCGGTGCCGACGTGGTCATCAACCCGCTCAAGGAAGATGCCGATAAAATCGTCAAGGCGTTAACCGACGGCTACGGCTGTGATGTTTACATCGAAGCAACCGGCGCACCGATTGGGGTTACCCAAGGATTGCAGATGATCCGTAAGCTTGGCCGCTTTGTCGAGTTCAGCGTGTTTGGTAAGGAAACCACCGTAGACTGGTCAATCATCGGCGATCGCAAAGAGTTGGATATTCGCGGTGCGCACCTGGCACCTTATAGCTATGAAATTGCCATCGATCTTTTTGAACGGGGTCTGGTGACCTCCAAAGGCGTGGTGACCCACAGTTATTCATTAAAAGAATGGGATCAGGCATTCGCCTTGGCCGATTCAACGGATTCCATCAAGGTTATTTTAGTCCCTTAATATTGAGTGATTAGTTTTAAGCAAACAATGATAACGCCCTTTGATGGCGAGGCCGACTTCTGGCCGATAACGACCTAATTATTATAAATAACACTGAAAGAAAAATACCGCCCCTACAACAGGAGAATAAACTATGTTTTCATTATTCAAGAAAACCTTACCCGTGATGCTCGCCGGCGGCATGCTGCTGGCCAGCCAATCGGCATTAGCTAAACAGATCACCATTGGCGTTTCATTCCAGGAAATGAATAACGACTATTTTGTCTCCATGAAACAGGCATTAGAGCAGGCCGCCGGTGATATTGGCGCCAAACTGTATATTGCGGATGCCCATCATGACGTCTCAAAGCAGATAAATGATGTGGAAGATATGCTGCAAAAGAAAGTCGATATTTTACTGATTAACCCGACAGATTCGGTTGGCGTGCAGTCGGCGGTGATCTCGGCCCACAAGGCCGGGGCGGTGGTCGTGGCGATCGATGCCCAGGCCGAAGGCCCGTTGGATTCCTTTGTCGGTTCGGAAAACTATGATGCCGGTTTCCAGGCGGGTGAATACCTGGCCAAATCCCTGGGCAACAAAGGCAAAGTGGCGATCCTGGACGGTATCCCGGTGGTGCCGATCCTGGAACGCGTCCGTGGTTTTGAAGACGCCATTAAAAAGCACCCGGAAATGAAGATTGTCACCAAGCAGAACGGTAAGCAAGAGCGTGATACCGCACTGACTGTGACCGAAAACATGCTGCAATCGACTCCCGACCTGGCCGGTATCTTTAGCGTCAACGACGTAGGTGCCCTGGGCGCATTGGCAGCCATTGAGAGTAACGGTGCCAAGGTCAAATTGGTCAGCGTCGATGGCCAGCCTGAAGCGATTAAGGAGATCCTGAAACCGAACTCACCGTTTATCGCCACCTCCGCGCAGTTCCCACGCGACCAGGCACGTATTGCCTTGGGGATTGCTCTGGCCCGCTACTGGGGTGCCAACGTACCAAGCACCATTCCGGTGAAAGTGAAGCTGATCGACAGCAGCAACGCCAAAGGCTTTAGCTGGTAAACGCCCGGCCTCGAGTTTGATGACCACGCGGCAATGCTGCTGAATGTGTAGTTTGCCTCAAACCAACGCATTGATTATCAAAGCGGGCGCAGAATACGGCGCCCCTACAACACAACGAGCCGGTTGAGGTTTGTACCCGACCTATTGATTTCGCAACGGTAGGTATAAAACCCGGAGGAGTTAACCGTGACGGCGTTATTAGAATTAAAACAGATCAAGAAGTCCTTTCCGGGCGTGAAGGCGTTGGACGGTATTGACCTCACCATTCAACACGGCCAAATACACGCCTTGCTTGGGGAAAACGGAGCCGGTAAATCGACGTTGGTGAAAATCCTGTGTGGTATTCACCAACCGGATTCGGGCGAAATAATCATGGAGGGCACCAGCCGCCAGTTTGATAATTATCGGCAGGCCATTAACGCCGGAGTGGGGATCATATTTCAGGAATTCTCGCTTATTCCTTATATGAATGCCCTGGACAATATTTTCCTCAATCGGGAAATCAAGAACCACTGGGGATTATTAGACCGTAAAGCCATGCGAAAAAAAGCCGAGGCTATTTTCAAACGGCTGACGGTGAATATCGATCTGGATTGCCCAGTGGCGCAGCTGAGCGTGGCGCAGCAACAGTTTGTCGAGATTGCCAAGGCGCTGTCGCTCGACGCCCGCGTGCTGGTGCTGGATGAGCCTACCGCTACCCTGACGCCAGGTGAAGCCGATCACCTGTTCAGCGTAATGAACGATTTGAAACTGCTGGGCGTCGGCATGATTTTCATCTCGCACCACCTGGATGAAATCTTCACCATCTGCGACCAGATCACCGTCTTGCGCGACGGCACCTATGTGCAAACGCTGCCCACGGCCGATACCAACGTGGATGAACTGGTGAAGCTGATGGTCGGGCGCAAAATCGAAAATGCCTTCCCGGTGAAGTCGCACCCTGTTGATACCTCGGTTCGCCTGCTGGAAGCCAGCATTCAGCGCACCAAGCATCAGCAGGAAGATCGCTTCCACCTGTTCAAAGGCGAGATCCTGGGATTTGCCGGATTAGTGGGCTCGGGCCGTACAGAGACGGTCTCCGCATTGATCGGTGCCAGCGCATGCTATCGCAAGCAGGTCACCCTTGGCGGGCAACCAACCACCCTGCGGAACCCGGCTTTGGCATTGAAGCAAGGCATTGGCTTGCTGCCGGAAAGCCGTAAAACCGAGGGGCTGGTGCTGCCCTTTTCCGTGGCGCAGAACATCACCCTCAACCGCCATGAGCGGTTCGGCAAGATATTCGTTAACGCCCGCAAGGACGACGATATCGTTCAGCGCCTGATCCGCGCGGTAGGCGTGAAAACCCCGGACGCGGATACCGCCGTCAGCACCCTGAGCGGCGGTAACCAACAAAAAGTGGTCATCGCCCGCTGGCTGAACAATGACTGCAACATCCTTATTTTTGATGAGCCTACCCGTGGCATTGACGTCGGCGCCAAATCCGAAATCTATCAGCTGATGCAACAGCTCACGCAG
Organism: Serratia sp. N21D137; assembly: GCF_047530005.1. Taxonomy (NCBI): domain Bacteria; kingdom Pseudomonadati; phylum Pseudomonadota; class Gammaproteobacteria; order Enterobacterales; family Yersiniaceae; genus Serratia; species Serratia sp. N21D137. The sequence continues at coordinate 10,089 of NZ_JBLJAJ010000031.1, read as the reverse complement.
AAAGGCATTTCTATCATCATGATTTCATCCGAGTTACCGGAAATCATCGGCGTTTGCGACCGCGTGCTGGTGTTCCGTGGCGGCCACATTGTTGCCGAATTGGCAGGGGATGAAATCGAGTCTCATAACATCATGCTTCATGCAACCGGGAGTGCATTATGATCGGAATTGAACAATCCCCACCTACCCACGCGGCCCAGAAGCAGAGCCTCGGCAAACGCTGGGAGAAGTTGCTGCACCACCCCGCGATGCTGCCTTTTATCGGCTTCGCCATTCTGTTCCTGCTGATGAGCGGGCTTAATGACAGCTTCCTGACGGTCAACAACCTGACCAACGTGGCACGCCAGGTGTCGATCAACGCCATTATTGCGGTGGGCATGACCTGCGCAATCCTGACTGGGGGCATCGATCTCTCGGTCGGGCCGGTGATGGCCCTGTCCGGTTCCATTGCGGCTGGCTTGATGCTGGGAGGGATCCCTATTCCTCTGGCGATGGTCGCCGCGTTGGCGATCGGCGCCCTGTTTGGCTTGGCCAACGGTGCCTGCATTGCCTATCTGCGCATGCCACCGATTATCGTCACCCTGGCCTCAATGGGTATCGCCCGTGGTTTGGCACTGCTGTACACCGGCGGCTACCCGATTTCTGGCTTGCCGGACATGTTCTCCTTCTTCGGCCGCGGTTCCGTACTGGGTATTCAAGTACCGGTGCTGATCATGGTTGGCGTTTATATTCTGGCCTACCTGATGCTTAACCATCTGCCGTTTGGCCGCTATGTCTACGCCATTGGCGGCAACGAAGAGGCTGCGCGCCTGAGCGGTATTCGCGTACCTCGCTACAAAGTCCTGGTGTATGTGGTGAGTGGAACGACCGCCGCACTGGCTGGGTTGGTACTCACTTCACGCCTGATGAGCGGGCAGCCCAACGCCGGTGAAGGTTTTGAGCTGGATGCCATCGCCGCCGTAGTGCTTGGTGGGGCCGCCATCTCTGGTGGCAGAGGTGCCATTATCGGCACGCTGGTGGGCGCCATGATGCTTGGCGTATTGAATAACGGCCTCAACCTGATGAGCGTGTCGCCTTACATCCAGAACGTGGTCAAGGGCGGCATTATCCTCGCCGCTATCTACCTCAGTTCCAGCCGCCGTAAATAAGCTAGGGAGAACCGATATGGGATATTTTCTGGGCATTGATATTGGCGGCACGCTGATCAAGGCGGGTCTATACCGGGCTAACGGTGAGGAAATTGCCGTAGCGGAGTGTGATGGGGAAACCGTTTCCCCGCAGCCCAATTTCTCTGAGCGCGAGATGGAGGTTTTGTGGTGTGACCTTTGCCAAACCATTCGCCAGGTACTCAGCATCACGGATATAACCGGCGAGCGAGTGCGTGGCGTGAGCTTCTCATCACACGGCAAAGGGCTATATGCCATTGATAAAAAGGGCCAGCCGGTCCGCAACGGCATTGTTTCTTCGGATACTCGTGCCGGGGCGATGGTGGTTGAGTTACAGCAGCAAGGTATCGAAGCCGTCACCTACCCGCGTAGCCTGCAACCCATCTGGAACAGCCATCCGGCAGTGTTGTTACGTTGGTTGAAACAGCATGAGCCCGCGCAATATGAGGCGATTGATCGGGTGCTGATGGCCCATGACTACCTGCGCTTTCGCCTGACGGGTGAAGCGACGGCGGAGATCACCAACATCTCCGGCAGCAACCTGTTCAACCAGCAAACGGCCGACTACGACCCTGCATTGATGGCAGCATTCGGCATTGAGGAAGTGGCCGATAAAACCGCGCCGCTGCTAGGTTCCGCCGAGCTTGCCGGGCAAGTGACCGCCACTGCCGCTGCCCAATGCGGATTACCCGCAGGAACGGCGGTGTATGGCGGCCTGTTTGATGTGGTTGGTGCGGCCTTATGCTCGGGAGTGGTCGACGATCGTACACTGAGTGCCGTAGCGGGTACCTGGTCGATTGCCACCTGTGTGACGGAAGACCTCCTCCCCTCCTCCCATCCCTTTGCCTGGGGGCGTTATTGCATGGAGGGCCGCTATTTTGTTCACGAAGGCAGCCCAACCTCGGCGAGTAATCTGGCCTGGTTCTTACGGCAGTTTTGCGACAACGACCATCAGCGCTATGCGCAGTTCAACCGTTGGGTACAAGAACGCAGCAAGCAACCGAGCGACATCACATTCCTGCCCTATCTGTTCGGCTCCAACCTCGGTAGCAATCTGCCGGGCGGGCTGATTGGCCTGAGCGGGCACCATGACATGGCCGATATCGTGCACGCGATCTATCAGGGCATCGTGTTCTCTCATCTGGTTCATCAGGATCGCCTCGTGGCGCTGAATCCGCGCGTAGAGCGTATTCGCATGACCGGCGGCCCGACGCAGTCCGACGTCTGGATGCAGATGTTTGCCAACGCCGGTAATTTGCCGCTGGAGGTGGTGGACATCCAGCAAAGCGGCTGCCGGGCTGCGGCGATCTGTGCCGCCGTTGGTGCCGGGGAGTACAGCAGCTTTACCGAGGCCGTGCAGGTCATTCAGCCTGAAGTACACACCTATTATCCCGACGCGGCGGCTAACCGACGCTTACGCGATCGCTTTGCGGGCTACCTGAATATCGCCCAAGCATTAAGTGAGGCCAACCAGCATGCAAACCACTAATACCGTATCACTTGGGCTGTACGAAAAAGCCTTGCCAGCGGATCTTGATTGGGCACAACGCCTGGGTATCGCCAGCGAGTTGGGTTTCCAGTTTATGGAGATCTCCATTGATGAGCAGCCGGAACGCCAACAGCGCCTGGACTGGGATCGTCAGCAGCGGCTGGCGCTGATAAACGCGCGTTTTGACAGCGGTATTACGGTGCCCAGCATGTGTTTATCCGCCCATCGTCGTTATCCGTTTGGCAGCCATGATGCCGCCATCCGCCAGCAGGCGCGCACGTTGATGCAAAAGGCGTTGGATTTCGCCGTCGACGTCGGGATCAGGAATATTCAGCTAGCGGGGTATGACGTCTATTACGAAACGGCCGATCGCCATACACGCCAGCGTTTTATCGAAGGTATGCAATGGGCGGTAGAGCTGGCGGCCAAGGCACAGGTGATGCTGTCCGTGGAGATCATGGATACCACCTTTATCAACAGCATCAGCAAATGGCGCGAGTTTGCCCGGCAGATTGCAAGCCCGTGGTTTACCGTCTATCCCGATATCGGCAACCTCAGCGCCTGGGGCAATGACGTTGATTTTGAGCTGGAGCAAGGCATCGACAAGATCACCGCCATCCATTTAAAAGACACCTTACCGGTGCTGCCTGGCACCACAGGGCAATTCCGCGATGTGCCTTTCGGCAGCGGCTGCGTGGACTTTGCCCATACGTTTGGCGTGTTAAAACGGCTCAACTATCGCGGCCCATTCCTGCTGGAAATGTGGACGCGCAACGATGGCCAGGATATCCAGCATATCACCCAGGCCAAGAGCTGGATCGAGCAGCAGATGAAACAGGGAGGCATCACATGTTAAGCGAGTTGAAGCAGCAGGTTTTGGCGGCCAATCTCAGCCTGCCGGGTTATGGTTTGGTGACCTTTACCTGGGGTAACGTGTCGGCGATCGATCGCCAACAGGGGCTGGTGGTGATCAAACCTTCGGGGATCGCCTATGAGGTGATGACGGTAGACGATCTGGTGGTGGTGGATTTGGACGGTGTGATCCAGGAAGGGCAGCGTAAACCGTCCTCGGATACCGATACCCATTTGGCGCTGTATCGCGCCTTTCCCGAGATTGGCGGCATCGTCCATACCCACAGCCGTAATGCCACCATCTGGGCACAGGCTGGCCAGGCGATCCCGGCTCTGGGCACCACCCATGCCGACTATTTTTATGGTGACATTCCCTGTACCCGCCCCATGCGTGAGGACGAGATTGCTGGCGACTATGAGCGGGAAACCGGCCAGGTGATTATCGAGACGTTCCAACAGACGAAGCGCGATCCGCAACAGGTGCCGGGGGTGTTGGTCTATTCTCATGGGCCGTTCGCCTGGGGAAAAACGGCGGCGGATGCGGTGCATAATGCGGTGGTGATGGAGGAAGTGGCGGCAATGGCGATGGCCACGCGGCAATTGACTCCGACGATCCCGCCCATGCAACCCGCGCTGTTGGATAAGCACTTTTTACGCAAGCACGGTAAAAATGCTTACTATGGGCAGTAACAGGATGCGATTAACCTGATAATTCAGCGAATTACCCCTCACCCTAACCCTCTCCCACAGGGAGAGGGGACCGATCGAGTTCGTTGATTGCCCTGAGTAAGACCTTGCCTTTCTTGTTTTTACTCCCTACTTTCCGAAGCTACGCGGGCTACGTATGTGCACCGTACAGCTCCCTCTCCCTGTGGGAGAGGGTTGGGGTGAGGGGCCATCACTCGACAAGCAACATCCCGGTAAAAAATTCCCGTCTTAATGGTTGATCGCTGTGATTATTTTTAATCGCATTAAACAATAACTCCGCCGCGATTTCCCCTAACACCTGCGTATCGTGATAAACCCCGGCAATATGCTGCCCATAATCCCGCGCCTTGGGCGGTTCATCGATCGAGAAGAATTTCACCCGATGGTAAATACCCAGCTGATGGCATAAAGAAATAGCACCCAGCGTGATAATACCGTTGAGGCCCACGATATAATCCGGCTGATGCCGTTCATCGGCAAGATATTCTTTCACCCGTGCCTCTTGTGAAATAAAATCATAGTCGCCATTGATAATGGTGATTTTACTCCCCTTCTCCTCCAGAGCATCAATAATCCCCTGGGTTCGCGCCAAGGTAATTTCCGAGTCGGCCGGACCACCCAGGATCAGGATATTACTTTCCGGCTGCTCGGCCAGATATTTCCCGGCCAGTTTGCCAATCTCTTGGTTGTTGAGGAAAACGCCACTAAGCTGTTGATTATAAATGTCTCTGTCGATCAGGATCAGCGGAGTGTGATAGCGTTCGGCCTGATCAAGGTAGGCGGGTTGATAGTGCCGATCGTCGCGTACGGCAGAGAGCAAGATGCCCCGAGCCTTATAACCGAACAGCGCCTGTACCGCCTGCATTTCAGCCTCTTCACTGCCGTCGGTATCAAACAGCATAATCTGATAGCCCTGCATGCGGGCAATACGCGATACGGTTTGGATCAGGTTGGAATAAAAAGGGTTATACATGCTACTGGTAACAATGCCGATAATTTGGCTGCTGCTTTTCTTTAATCCCTGAGCGAAAGCATTGGGAACATAATTAAGCTCTTTGGCAATAGCGTGAATTTTCTCGAGCGTTTCAGACTTGACCAGTTCGGGTTTATTAAAAGCACGGGAGACAGTGATATTGGTCACGTTGGCTCGGCGGGCAATATCCACAATGGTGGCATTAGAATTCGCTTTTGACACCGTCAATCCTTGCTTTATTCATTAACAGATCCCTTATTGTAGGGAAGCCATCAGCAGTATGCCAGATGAATATCAAAGGTATTGATTTTGTCGCTCGGGTGGCAAACCCGCGCTCATCCAACCTAAAGAGAGCGCGGGCAGTGTTTGATAAGGTCTACAGCTTATCGAGCAGTTTTTTCAGATCCTGGCCATCCTGGGACCCTTTATTCTTCTCCGCCCACTTGTTCAAGGCGTCTTTGGCACGATCCTGCAGCTTTTTACGCAATAGCTGATCGACCTGCAGTTGATAATTGAGCTGATCCCAAGGGCCATAGACGCGCAGAGGGATCGGCGTTTCGCGCAGTTGTGCGATTAACGCATTGTTGCCCTGCCAACCTCCCGTGACCAGAACGTTCATGGTTAAATCGCACTGTTTGCCAGGCATATTGAGCGTACCGCTGCCGGTCAGGTTCATCACCGGTGATTCTGCCTGTAACTCGCTGAGCGTGATCTGCCCCTTGCTCAAGCTGGCCTTGGCGCTCATTTGTTGCACCGCGGTGTAGCGCTGGTTGTTATCCTCACCACGCACGCTACTGTCATTACGCGCCACGGCTTGCTGGATAAGCTGTTGAATATTCAGGCCATGAAGCTGCGCATTCTGCATGGACAACTCCGCCGTTCCTTGCCAACGATGTTCGAAAGCCTTGGCATTGAGGCGGTCGCCGCTCAAATCGCCCTGCATGTTGAACGTGCCGGTCAGCGCCAATGGCATGTCGAAGGCCTTGAGAACCTCACCCAACTCAATGTGCCGTAACTGCGGCTGCAGTTTAATCAGCGGCTTATCAGTTCGCGCATCCATCGAACCAGGCAGGGAGAAATCACCGCCGGCCAACTTACCAGACAGCGTAGCCACCGTCATTAATCCCTGTTGGTTGCTTACCTGCACCGCCAGCTGATTAATCGACATCCCACGGTAGGTAACCTGGTCCGCCTTCAGCTTGAGCTGCGCGTTGAAGTCACGTAACACCTGTAAATTCTGTTGTGGGTCGTCCGCCTGATTGGCGATCACCGGGGATGCGGTCACCGGCTGCGGCAACTTCTCCTCATCAGGGGTTTTTGTCTGCCAGCCCGAGAGCGCATCCAGATTGAGTTGTGTGGCACTGAGATCCAGGGTGTAAGCCGGCACGGGGCCGAACTGCGCGCTAGCACTCCCCATCAACTGGCTATCATTGGCACTGAGCATCAGTTGGCTCAAGAGAATCTGCTGCGAAGCCTGCTGATAAACCGCCTGTACGCTCCCTTCCCCCTTGATGGCACCGGCAAGAATATCTGCGCCCTCAAGCTGGTAGCTAAACTGCGTGACCTGCGCACCTATCTGGCGGGGAAACTGTTGTAGATCGAGATTAGCCGCCAGCTTGAAGCTCAGATCGCGTTGGTCGCGATTCACCCGACTGGAAAGCTCGATCTGCGCCTGATGCTTTTCATTCTGCTGCAGGGTTAAATTGATATCGCGAACGTTAATCTGCTCGTTGTTGGCTCGTTGCCAGATCAGCAGGCTGTCCACCACCCGCAGGTTGTCGATATCAAATTTCCACAGGGAGCCCGAGCCATCATCCGCCTGGTTACCACCGGGGGCGATAGGGGCATCGGGCTGGTTTTGCTCTGCGCTGTCGGGGGTCAGGCGGATAACGGCATTTTTCAGCATCACCTGCTTAACGTAAAGCTGGTGGGAAAGGAGCGGCAGCAGTTTGACATCCAGACGCATATTATCTGCGCTGACCGCCGGAGCCGCTGCCCCTGGCGCCGTCAGCGTCATTCGCCCGGCAAGAATGCTCAACTGCGGCCAGACGTGCCAACGAAGGTCGCCTTCCAGCGTCAGATGATAGCCACTGCTCTGCTCAACCTTCTTGATCATATAGCCGCGGAAATCATTCGGATTAACCAACAGCACCAAGGCAGACATCCCCGCCACCAGCACCACCAGCAAAATCACCAAAGTCGTCAGTAGTCTTCTCATGCCATCCTCGTGTCAGCGTAATACCGGTTCGCTGTTAATCCTTGTCAATACGACTGGCCACGGCCCCTTGCTGATCCCTGTATTTCGCGTCCTGGCGGCTATTGTATGGCCGTGACGCAGGCCCGGAAAGCGGTTCAAAACTCAGCGCACCGATCAACATGCCAGGGCGTAGTGCCAACGGCAGCTTACCTGAATTATAGAACTCCAGCACAATACAGCCTTGCCAGCCTGGATCGATACGGTGTGCGGTAACGTGCACCATCAATCCCAGGCGGGCTAACGAAGAGCGGCCATCGAGCCAGCCAACCAGATCGTTGGGGATGGTGACCGACTCCAGCGTCACCGCCAGCGCCAGTTCACCCGGATGGAGGAAGAAAGCTTCGCCTTCCGGCAGCACGATTTCATCGCTCATTACGCGGTCGAGGGCGGCACTCACTTCATCCTTTGGGCCACTGAGATCGATAAACGCAGCGGTATGGCCACGGAACACGCGGAACTGATTGCCCAGACGGACATCCACTGTGGCCCCGTTAATGCGCTCAATGGGAGGACGCGGTGAAATCACCAGTTTTCCGTTATCCAGCCAGGCTTCGATATCGCGGTCGCACAGTCTCATTATTTTCTCCATTCCATCAAGGCGCATAAACTTATACGAAAATTGCCACACAACGGGCTTAAGGTCTATGTCGGGACTCAAATAGTTCGTTAAAGGCCAGCAAAAACAGGCTGGCCTGTTAATGACTTATTCAAAGAATTGGCTGATTTTTGCCTTCAGGATATCTATCGCGATACGGTTTTTACCCCCGCGCGGTACGATAATATCGGCGTATTGCTTTGAAGGCTCAATAAACTGCAGGAACATTGGGCGGACGGTTTTCTGGTACTGCGCCATCACGGAATCCATGGAGCGGCCACGCTCATTCACGTCGCGCTTCATACGGCGCATCAGGCAAATATCCAGTGGGGTATCGACAAAAATCGAGAAGTTCATTTCCTGGCGCAGACGGATATCCGTCAATAACAGAATCCCTTCCAGGATGATGACTTTCTTGGGCTCGAGATGGATCGTCTCTTTCTTACGCGTATGTTCGGTGTAGCTATACAGCGGCAGCTCAATCGCCTGGCCGGATTTCAGCATTTGCAGATGCTGGAACAGCAGGTTGTGATCCATGGCGCTGGGGTGGTCATAGTTGGTTTTGACCCGCTCTTCCATGGTCAGGTGCGTCTGGTCTTTGTAGTAACTGTCTTCCGGGATCACACCGATATGTTGATCGCCAACCTGATCGCGGAGTTCGCGGTATAACGTACTGGCAATAAGGCTTTTTCCGGAGGCTGATGCGCCAGCTATACCAATAATGACGCACTGATGCGACTTGTCAGTCATAAAATTAAAGACCTGATTTCATATGTGGGGAAAGGGGGTATAAAACAGGTCAATTATAGGGAGTTAGTGCTCTCGGCGCCAGCGTTTAGACGGTAAGGCGGGAGATTATCCCCACAAACCGGCGTAATTGACATACAGAGTATCTTTTGCCGGGGGATTTAAGATTTTTTACGCTACTGCAAATCGGCGACTCAGGGTACAATTCACGCCATCATCAAGACCGTCTTCGATCCTATTTCTTAGAGTAAAACCATACATGAACTGGCATTTCCTGACATTCTTTGGTGACAGCATGCTGCTGCTGCCCTGCGCAGCCATCGTCTTTATTATTTTACTCCTGTCGCCTACCAGCAGAAAACCGACCTGGCAATGGATGCTGCTGTTTGGCGGCGTGGGTGCCGTTGTTTGCGTATCGAAGCTGGCGTTTATGGGCTGGGGTATCGGCAGCAGCCACTGGGATTTTACCGGGTTCAGCGGCCACTCGGCCCTGTCTGCCAGTATCTGGCCGGTGTTGCTGTGGTTGCTCTGTGGGCGTTTCTCGTCGCCGGTCAGGCGCATCGCGGTGATCGTCGGCTATCTGTTGGCCGCCGCGGTAGGGTATTCACGTTTAGTGATACACGCCCATTCCACTTCTGAGGTGATCACCGGCCTGGCACTCGGCTTTATTGTCAGCAGCACCTTCTTAATGCTGCAACGTGGCACGCAACCACCACGGCTATCCTACCGCAAAATTGCCGTTACGCTGGCTCTGCCCCTGGTCCTGATCAACTCCGGCACTGCAGCACCGACCCAGGGGTTACTGGAAAGGATTGCCGTGACTATTGCGCCGGTAGAAAAACCTTTTGTGCGGGCTGATTTGCACAAAAAACCACAGGTTTCAGCACCTCAGAGTCGTTAATGACCCCTCACCCTAACCCTCTCCCACAGGGAGAGGGGACAGAACGTGCCACAACGTTAATTACTACATCTAACCTCAACATCCGTCAAATACGTTTGCCACAGATTGACTCCTGTACCTCAACGCATCTCCATACTGCTCCCTCTCCTTTTTGGAAAGCGGGGACATAACGTGCCACAACGTTAATTACTACATCTAACCTCAACATCCGTCGAATACGTTTGCCACAGATTGACTCCTGTACCTCAACGCATCTCCATACTGCTCCCTCTCCCTGTGGGAGTGTACAGACCGGGGACATCATGAACACTTGTTCGGGGACATGGTAGACACTTACAACATAGGTATGAGTACTTCTGAGTGGAGTTGCTTATGCCGTGGGATGAGAGATCTGCCATGTC
>NZ_JBLJAJ010000030.1:0-79887 GCF_047530005.1 Serratia sp. N21D137 | reverse complement strand
ATAATGCGGTAATGGAAAACTTCTTTGGCCATCTGAAAGCTGAACTGTATTATTTACAACGCTTTGAGAGTGTGGAACAGCTGTCTGAAGAGATAGACATGTACATAGATTACTACAATAACCATCGCATCAAACAGAAGCTCAAAGGCCTGAGCCCTGTGGAGTACAGAACGCAGGCTTTGATGGTTGCTTAATTTTAAACCGTCCAACTTCTTGGGGTCAGTTCACATGCGGCCTTAGTTTGAGCAAGGTGTAACTTTCTTGCCTGCTCAAGATCTGCCGGGCGTGACAGCAAAAACTCCGTCTTCAGTATCCCGTTCACCCTTTCCGCCATTATCACGTTCTCCGGATTTAAGTCGAAAACGTATCAACGCTATTCAGGACGGGTCAATAACAACAAAAAAGCCCGCTGTTATGCGAGCCTCATGGTTTTATGCGGTTTTCTTGATAGTTCCTGAATACTTACTCAATGTTCTGAATTTGCTCGCGCATCTGCTCAATCAGCACCTTCAGCTCGATAGCTGAGGTAGTCACTTCGGCATTGATCGACTTGGACGCCAGCGTATTCGATTCGCGATTGAATTCCTGCATCATAAAGTCGAGGCGACGGCCAACGGCTTCTTTCTTCTTCAGGATGTTGTGCGTCTCTTTGACGTGCGCTTCCAGGCGGTCCAGCTCTTCGGCGACGTCGATACGCTGTGCCATCAGCACCAGTTCCTGCTCCAGGCGAGTGTTTTCCAGCTGTACCTGGGCTTCTTCCAGCTTGCTGACCAAACGTTCGCGCTGCCATTGCAGGATATTAGGCATCTGGGCGCGGACTTTGATCACTTCGGCGCTCACGCCGTCGAGGCGTTGCTCGATCAGGGCTTTCAGCGCGGTGCCTTCGCTTTCGCGTGCCACGATGAAATCATCCAGTGCGCCTTCCAGCGCCTGCATCAGCTCGTTGCTGATGAGGTCCAGATCCTGTTCCTGAGCGGACATCACGCCCGGCCAGCGCAGGACGTCGATCGGATCGATTTCTCCTTCGTCGCTCTGCATTTTGACCCAGTTAGCGGCTTCAACCAGCTGCTTGGCCAGTTTTTCGTTCAGGATCATCGAGCTTTGCGCGCTTGGGTCGAGCTCAAAGCGCAGGTTGCACTCCACTTTGCCGCGCGTCAGGCGGCCACGGATACGCTCGCGGATCACTGGCTCGAGGCTACGGAACTGCTCAGGCAGACGGATGTAGGTTTCTAAGTAGCGTTGGTTAACGGAACGCAGCTCCCAAGCTGCGCTGCCCCATTCACCCTTGATTTCACGCCGGGCGTAGGCGGTCATGCTGCGGATCATTGTGCGTACCCGTAAATAGGAAAAGATGGAACGATTATAGCGTCGCACCTGCGGGCAGGATAGGCATAACGTCACGAAGCCCGTATAATGCGCAGCCAAACGTTAATAAGAAGCCGGAGAGAGCCCATGCGTCCTGCAGGCAGAGCACCACAACAAGTTCGCCCCCTGACACTGACCCGTCACTACACGAAACACGCTGAAGGTTCAGTGCTGGTTGAGTTTGGCGATACCAAAGTTTTGTGCACCGCCACGGTAGAAGAGGGCGTTCCGCGCTTCTTGAAAGGCCAAGGGCAAGGGTGGATCACCGCAGAATACGGCATGTTGCCGCGTTCTACCCACAGCCGTAATGCCCGCGAAGCGGCCAAAGGCAAGCAGGGTGGCCGTACGTTGGAGATCCAGCGTCTGATCGCTCGTTCACTGCGTGCCGCAGTGGATCTGAAAAAGCTCGGTGAGTTCACCATCACTCTGGACTGCGATGTGCTGCAAGCCGATGGCGGTACCCGTACCGCTTCCATCTCCGGAGCCTGTGTGGCGCTGGCCGATGCGCTGAATGCGCTGGTTGCCGCCGGTAAACTGAAAGCCAACCCGATGAAAGGGCTGGTGGCTGCGGTTTCAGTCGGTATCGTTGGCGGCGAAGCGCTGTGCGACCTGGAGTATGTGGAAGATTCCGCCGCAGAAACCGATATGAACGTGGTGATGATGGAAGATGGCCGCATGATCGAGGTGCAAGGCACCGCCGAGGGTGAGCCGTTCAGCCACGATGAGCTATTGGCGCTACTGGCGCTGGCCCGAGGGGGCATCGAAACCATCTTCCAGGCGCAGAAAGCGGCGCTGGCAGACTGATTTTTAAAGGCGACCAAGCAGTCGCCTTTTTTATGCCCGGAAAATAGAACCAAAGTTATCGACCCAATTAGGAGAAGCAGTAATGAAAGCCTACCAGCGCCAGTTTATCGAGTTTGCGCTCCGCAAGCAGGTATTGAAATTCGGCGAGTTCACCCTGAAATCCGGCCGTACCAGCCCCTATTTCTTCAATGCCGGCCTGTTTAATACCGGGCGTGATCTGGCGCTGTTAGGGCGTTTTTATGCCGAAGCGCTGGTGGATTCCGGCATCGAGTTCGATCTGCTGTTTGGCCCAGCCTACAAAGGTATCCCGATCGCGACCACCACCGCAGTGGCATTGGCAGAACATCACAATCTCGATGTGCCTTATTGCTTCAACCGTAAGGAAGCCAAGGAACATGGTGAAGGCGGTACGCTGGTAGGCAGCCCGTTGCAGGGGCGTGTGATGCTGGTAGATGACGTGATCACCGCCGGGACGGCCATCCGCGAATCGATGGAAATTATCAGTGCCCATAACGCCAGCCTGGCAGGTGTGCTGATTTCTCTCGATCGTCAGGAACGTGGCCGTGCCGACATTTCTGCAATCCAGGAAGTGGAGCGTGATTATCACTGCAAAGTGATCTCGATTATTACGCTCAAGGAGTTGATTGCTTACCTGGAAGAGCAGCCGGAAATGGCCGAAAGCCTGGTGGCCGTGAAGGCATATCGCGAGCAGTACGGGGTTTAAAATAATAGCGCCGGGTTGAACCCGGCGATACTTGTTACTGCAGTTGCGCCGCTAACAGCGGCCAGCGTGCATCAAAATCCTGCGTTGGGCGGTAGCGGAATTCAGAGCGAATATAGCGCGACAGCATCCCTTCACAAAAAGCCAGGATCTGGCTGGCCAGCAAGGTCTCATCGACGATAAAGCCCTTTCCTTCCCGTAGCTTACGTTCCTTCAACACCTGACGCAGTTGCGCTTCAATCCGCTCGAACAGCTGGTTGATCCTACCCTGCAGGCGATCCTGCTCAAACATCAGCGCGTGGCCGGTCATGATCCTGGTAAGGCCTGGGTTGCGTTCTGCAAACCCCAGTACCAACAATACAATCAGGCGTAGGCGGTTGAACGTCTCTTTTTCATCCTGCAAGATCAGGTTGATGCGCGTTATCAGGCTATCTTCAATAAACTCGATCAGGCTATCAAACATCCGCGTCTTGCTGGGGAAATGCCGATAAAGGGCAGCCTCAGAGACACCAACGTTTGCGGCAAGCTTGGCTGTGGTAATGCGCTGGCTGCCGTCGCTGGATTCCAGCATCTGGGCTAACGCCTGCAATATCTCCTCACGCCGATTCCTTTTGGTATTTTCTTTTTCTGCCATGTTTGATTAGACCCTTGCTAAAACGGCTTATCCCCTCAATCTCTTCGGGTATAGATTTGCGAAAACCCGCGCACCGGCCGTTGCAGAGTAAACTCTGTGCGGCTTATAAGATCGCTGTTGTACGGTGTAATGGCTAACAGGTCTTTCAGACCCTTATTCTCCGTGCGTTACTCTCAATTGCCAGACCAACCGTGCCGCATTGCAAGCGGCGCGGTTGCAGGCGCCATCCCTGTAAATCATTCGGTTACGGGCAGGTTCTATTGGCGACCGGAGTGGCCAAAACCACCGGTACCCCGTTCGCTGCTATCGAACTCTTCCACCAGATTAAACTCGGCTTGCACTACCGGCACAAATACCATCTGTGCGATGCGTTCACCCGGCTCGATAGTGAAGGATTTCTGGCCACGGTTCCATACGGATACCATCAGTTGGCCCTGATAATCGGAATCGATCAGGCCAACCAGGTTACCCAGCACGACGCCGTGCTTATGGCCCAGACCGGAGCGCGGCAGGATCACTGCAGCAAGACCGGTATCGGCGATGTGGATTGCCAGGCCGGTAGGCAGTAGAGTGGTTTCGCCCGGAGCCAGCTCAACCGCGCTGCCCAGACAAGCTCGCAGATCAAGCCCGGCAGAGCCTGGGGTGGCATAGGTCGGCAGTGGGAAATCTTGACCGATACGTGGGTCAAGGATCTTAACGTCGATTTTTTTCATCATAACGGCTGACTATCTCGTCTAGTAAACGTTGGCCAAGGAGTGCCTTGTCGCTATGCGGCAGGCGCTTGTCTCCATCCTGCCAAAAAAGATGCAGGGCATTGGTATCACTGTTAAAACCGTGCTCTGCAAGCGATACATCGTTAGCGCAGATTAAATCCAGTTTTTTACGCAGTAGTTTTTGTCGCGCATATTCTTCCACATTCTGGGTTTCAGCCGCAAACCCGACGACAAAGGGACGATTTTTGCTCATCGCGGCAACGCCCGCGACAATATCTGGATTCTTGATCATCTTGAGGATGATTTCATCACCCTGCTTTTTGATTTTCTCATCGGCAATCTGTTCTGCCCGGTAATCCGCCACGGCAGCGCAGGAGATAAAGATGTTCTGCTGCGCGGCGTGCTGTTGTACCGCTTGCTGCATTTCCAGCGCGCTGACGACATCCACACGGGTTACCCAAGGCGGCGTAGGCAGGCTGACTGGCCCGGCGACCAACGTGACTTGCGCACCGCGAGCGGCGGCGGCCTTGGCGATAGCAAAACCCATCTTGCCGGAGCTGTGGTTGCTGACGAACCGCACCGGATCCAGTGCCTCACGGGTGGGGCCTGCGGTGATCATAATCTTTAAATGTTGCAGATCCTGCGGCGCAGAGAAATGAGCGTTAGCCAGTTCCACTATCGCCAACGGATCCAGCATGCGGCCAGGCCCGATATCACCACAGGCTTGGCTACCGCTGTCAGGCCCCCACAGCAGCACACCACGCCCTTGTAGGGTCTGTAGATTGGCCTGAGTGGCGGCTGCGCGATACATCTGTTGGTTCATGGCCGGTGCTGCCGCGATCGGAGCATCGGTAGCCAGGCAGACCGTGGTCAGCAGATCGTTGGCCATGCCGGCGGCAACGCGGGCCAGCAGATCGGCGGTGGCCGGAGCCAGGATCACCAGATCGGCCCATTTGCCCAATTCAATATGGCCCATGGCAGCTTCTGCTGCGGGATCCAGCAGATCGTCGAAAACCGGATAGCCGGAAACGGCCTGCAGCGTCAGTGGGGTAATGAAGGCTTTGGCAGCGCTGGTCATCACCACTCTTACCTCGGCGCCTCTGTCGCGCAGGCGGCGCACCAGCTCAGGGCATTTGTAAGCGGCGATACCGCCACTGATGCCAAGCACAATATGTTTGCCGGAAAGTCCCGTCATCATGATTGTCCGATTGAAATCCGAAAGAGGCGGACATTTTAGCATAACCGCTGCCAGGTGGAGCGATTCTGCTGTGTATGCAGCCAGTTACATGCGGGTTTTCGTAACACTTCGCAATATTATCAATCACCTGTCGCACGATGAAATTCCCCGTGACATGCTGCTGTAGCAGGCAGGGAGGTGGCAATGAGCAATCAGGATATGTCGTTATGGCCTGGGGCTTTGGCACCCAGGGAAAAATTGATGCGTGATGGCGCAGCGGCGCTCTCCGATAGGGAGCTGTTGGCAATTTTCTTGCGAACCGGGCTACCTGGGGTTCACGTCTCACAGCGGGCCGAACAGTTGCTGGCGCACTTTGGTTCGCTGTATCACCTGGTTTCGGCGGACTACGAACAGTTTCATAGTCAGAAAGGGTTGGGGATTGCCACCTATGCGCAGCTGCAGGCAATTTCCGAATTGGCCTTCCGGCTGTTTTCCGGCCCCCATTTGCTGGAAAACGCGCTGCTGAACCCGAAAATTACCCAGCATTATCTGCACAGTTTGCTGGCTCACCACGAGCGAGAGGTGTTTTTAGTGTTGTTTTTAGACAATCAGCACCGGGTTATTCGCCATCAGGAGATGTTTGCTGGTACCATCAACAGCGTCGTTGTCCACCCAAGAGAAATTGTGCGTGCGGCGTTGAAGGCTAATGCAGCAGCCCTCATTCTGGCGCATAATCACCCTTCGGGTAAGGCTGAACCCAGTCACGCCGACCGTTTGATAACCGAGCAAGTGGTTAATGCCTGCCGGTTATTGGAGATCCGAGTGCTCGATCATTTGGTGATAGGCCGGGGTGAATGCGTCTCTTTTGCCGAGCGCGGATGGCTATAAGCAACTTTTTCGCGATCCTTGAGGGATCTTTAGCTGTTCGGGACTTGAGCACTTACGCTTCAGAGCGTATACTACGCCACCTTTGAGAATCTTGGGTTTGGCGTTAAGAGCCTATCTCAGCAGGTTTCCAACCTGATGTGAGGTTTCTGACCTGATGACGAGAGTCTCCTCAGTATGAAGTTTGCTGAGATGGGCTCTAAAAGCCTGACGAGGCGGCCATACCCTATACGAAGCTCGAGCTGATTTGATTTTTGGAGAATAAGACATGTCACGAGTCTGCCAAGTTACTGGCAAGCGCCCGGTGAGCGGTAACAACCGTTCCCACGCAATGAACGCGACCAAACGCCGTTTTCTGCCTAACCTGCACTCACACCGTTTTTGGGTTGAGGCTGAGAAGCGCTTTGTAACTCTGCGTGTATCTGCTAAAGGTATGCGTGTTATCGATAAGAAGGGTATTGAGACGGTCTTGGCCGATCTGCGTGCCCGTGGTGAGAAGTATTAAGGAACTGCATCATGGCTAAAGGTGTTCGCGAGAAGATCAAGCTGGTTTCTTCTGCTGGTACTGGTCACTTCTATACCACCACGAAGAACAAGCGTACTAAGCCGGAAAAATTGGAACTGAAGAAATTCGATCCAGTTGTCCGTCAACACGTGATCTACAAAGAAGCTAAAATTAAATAATTTTAGTGGATTAATGAAAACCCGGCCTCGGCCGGGTTTTTTCATTTTATAGGGGTAGCAAACGGAGAGGGAGCCAGTCATGCCTGAATTACCAGAAGTCGAAACCAGCCGCCGTGGTATCGAGCCTTATCTTGTTGGCCACAACATCCAGTATGCGGTGGTGCGTAACGCTCGTTTGCGTTGGCCGGTCTCCGAGCAGATCCTGGCGCTGAGCGATCGGCCGGTGCGCAGCGTACAGCGCCGTGCCAAGTACCTGCTGATCGAGTTGGACCACGGCTGGATTATCGTGCATCTGGGGATGTCTGGCAGCTTGCGTATGCTGGCAGAGGAAATCGAGCCAGGTAAGCATGACCACGTCGATCTGGTGATGAGCAACGGTTTTATTCTGCGCTACACCGACCCGCGCCGCTTTGGTGCCTGGCTATGGTGTGAAGATCTGGCCGCCAGCAACGTGTTGGCTCATCTTGGCCCGGAACCGCTGGGTGAAGAGTTCAATGGCGCCTACCTGTACGAGAAGTCCCGTAATAAGCGTACGCTGATCAAGCCTTGGTTGATGGATAACAAGCTGGTGGTTGGCGTGGGGAATATCTATGCCAGCGAATCGCTGTTTACCGCCGGGATCCTGCCAGATCGTCAGGCGGGATCCTTGACCAAGGCGCAGGCGGATCTGTTGGCCGAAACCATCAAGGCGGTGTTGCTGCGGTCAATTGAACAAGGGGGAACGACGCTGCGTGACTTCCTGCAGTCGGACGGTAAGCCGGGGTATTTCGCGCAGGAACTGCAGGTCTATGGCCGGGCAGGTGAACCTTGCCGCGCCTGTGGCACACCGATCGAGAGCGCCAAACATGGGCAGCGCAGCACCTTCTTCTGCCGCCGCTGCCAGCGATGATTACTGCGCGGCCAGCTTTTCCATCAGCGCTTTGGTGACGACATCCGGCAAGAACGGTGCGATGTCGCCGCCATGGCGTGCCACTTCCTTCACCAAGGAAGAAGAGATAAATGACCACTGCTCGGAAGGCATCAGAAACACGCTTTCCAACGTTGGCATCAGATGGCGGTTCATGTTCGCCAGCTGCAATTCATATTCAAAGTCGGACACCGCACGCAGGCCGCGTATCAGAATATTGGCGTTCTGATGGGCGGCGAAGTGCGCCATCAACTCGCTGAACCCCAGCACCTCGACGTTATCCAGATGAGAGGTCACCTGCGTGGCCAGGGCAACGCGTTCTTCCAGCGAAAACAGCGGTTTTTTGCTCGAACTGGCGGCAATGGCCAGGATCACGTGATCAAACATCAGTGAGGCGCGGGTGACCAGGTCCAAATGGCCGTTGGTCATTGGATCGAAGGTACCTGGGTAGATGGCTTTGCTGCTCATGGTTTACTTCTCTGAATAGTTGCGGCCCAATGCCCACAGTGCGGCATATTTATTGAAAGTATATTGCGCGTTGACCACGGCTAACAGCAAGCCCTGTTTGCCGTCGAGGAAACCGGCCCGCAGCAGCCAGGTTTTGCAGAACGCCCCCAGCGTGTGGGTGAGGATCGACAGATAACCGCAGCGCTTACCGGCCTGGTGGCGTTGGATTGCCCACTGCTCGGCGTAATGCAGTTGTTTGCGCTGGAAAGCAAAAAAGTCACGGCAGGTCAGGTGCAGCAGATCGCCTTGCAGCGGCACGACTTTTGCGCCGCCGGTGTTGAGGGATTCATGGACCAGATCGTCGTTATAGCGATAGCGCTGATTGGCATACAGCCGGTTGACCCGATCGGGATACCAGCCGCTGTGGCGCATAAAGCGGCCAAGAAACAGGTTACGGCGGCCCAGGCTGTAGACGACGCTATCGTCGGCGTTGGCTAATACCTGCTCGATGGAGTGGCGCAATTCTGGCGTGACGCGTTCGTCGGCGTCGATCATCAGCACGTAATCCTGAGTGGCGTAGCTTTGTGCCTTCTGCCGCTGCTTGCCGAAGCCTTGCCAGTCGGTATGGGTAAACACCTTGGCCCCCAGACTTTCCGCCAAAGCGACGGAACCGTCGGTACTGCCGGAATCTAGCACGATGATTTCATCAGCCCAGGCGACCGATTGCAGGCATTCGCTCAGCAACTCGACTTCGTTTTTGGCGATCATCACTACCGACAGGCTGTTACGGTGGCTCATTCAGTGGCTCCGTGGCGGCAGGTGTGGCTCCAACAGCTGCAGCAGGCGCTGCAACGCCCCCTGGTTCTGATACAGCACTTCAACCGCGTGGCGGCCGTAATAGCGGCGATAATCTTCATCGGTCAGCAGCGTTTCTATCTCTTTCACCAAGGAATCGACATCGCTGATGGTGATCATCCCGCCCGCTTCGGAGAGTTTGGCGCAGATATCTTTGAAGTTGAACGTATGTGGGCCCATCAGCACCGGAATGGCATGGGCGGCCGCTTCCAGGGGGTTATGCCCCCCACGCTCAACCAGGCTGCCACCGACGAAGGCCAGATCGGCAATGCCGTACAGCAGCATTAGTTCGCCCATGGTATCGCCAATCACCACCTGCGTGCTGCCGGAAGGGATTTCGCCGCTGCTGCGGGTGGTGTAACTGAAGCCCGCTTTTTGCGTCAGCTCTTTGGCGGTTGGGAAGCGCTCCGGGTGGCGTGGCACCAGGATAAGTAATAGGTCGGGGTGCTTTTTCAGCAACCGGTGGTGGGCTTCCAGCAGAATGGTTTCTTCACCTTCGTGAGTGCTGGTAGCGATCCACACCGGGCGGCGTGGTGCCCATTGGCGGCGTAGCGTAACGGCTCTGGCCGCCAGCTCTGGCGTTACGGAGATATCGAACTTCAGGCTGCCGGTGACGGTCAGCTGTGAACGCTTCAGGCCCAGTTCGATAAAGCGCTCGCCGTCTTCCTGATTTTGCGCAGCGATCAGGGTAATGCGGCGCAGGATATCACGGATAAAACCGCCGATTTTCTTGTAGCCAGCCGCCGAACGGGCGGAAAGGCGCGCGTTGGCAATCACCAGCGGGATTTGGCGCTGGTGCAGGGCGTTAATCAGGTTGGGCCACAGCTCGGTTTCCATGATGATCACCAGCTTGGGATCCACCTGGTCGAGGAAACGGCGCATCGAACCCGGCAGATCGTAAGGCAGGTAGACATGATGCACATCTTTACCGAAAGCGGATTGCACCCGTTCGGAACCCGTTGGCGTCATTGTGGTCACAGTAATCGGCAGGTAAGGGTAACGATGGCGCAGGGCGCGAACCAGAGGGATCGCCGCCAGGGTTTCGCCAACAGAAACGGAATGCAGCATAATGCCGCCCGATACTACTTTCCCGGCGCAGAAACCATAGCGTTCCGCCCAGCGTTTACGGTAGGCTGGTGCTTTGCGGCTGCGCAGCAGTAAGCGGAGCCAGATCAGGGGTTGGATAAGGTAGAGTAGTACCTGATATAAACGGAGCAGCATTCTATCAATTTCATTTATATGGGTTATCCAGAATAGTACCATAACCGGAAGGGAAAGGCGCTAACTTGGTGGCTCGGTGTCAGGTTGGGACAACAGGCGAGAGATGTCGCCGATAGGTTTGTAATGAAGAATATTTTAATTATCCGCCGCGACAATATTGGCGATCTTGTCTGTACCACCCCGTTGATTGAAGGGGTGAAAACCGCTTACCCTGACGCCAACCTCTATCTGCTTATCAATAAAGTCAGTCAGGATGTGGTGAAAAATAACCCGCATCTCACCAAGGTGTTTGTTTATAAGAAGGCCAAACACAAGGCCAAGAATGAGACCACCCTTGGGGTCTATTTTGAACGGCTGATGATATTTTTGCAGCTGAGAAAAATTAAGTTTGATGCGGCTATTCTGGCTAACCCGGTGCCGTGCAAATATAGCCTGCGCCTGGCAAAAATGGCCGGGGTTAAAAATATTATCGGTGCAGATCTTGGCACCAGTGAAATTCATCACCCTTTCCGCGCGGCGGATTTTCACGGCAAGCATCAGGTGGAGCACACCTTCAGCTACCTCTCTGCCATCACCGATCGCTCCATTGCCATTCCTCCGGTGAAGGTCTTCCTCACTGCGGAAGAACAGCAGCAAGCGCAGCAACGTTTACACAGTCTGCTGCCCCCGGTTGAGCGGGTATTTGCCGTGCATATCAGCAGCCGCAGTCCGAAACGGCGCTGGCCTATTGAGCGCTACGCCGAAATCATCAACCGCCTGATTGCCGATCCTACCACTGGCGTGCTGATCTTCTGGTCACCACAGGGAACGCTGACGCCTGATGATATCGGCGATCAAAAGCGGGCGGAGCAGCTGTTGGCTGGCTGCCAGAACGAAAGGGTAGCGCTCTACCCAACAGCATCGGTACGCGAACTGTTGGCCGGTTTCGAGCTATGCGACCGGGTGCTGTGCAGCGACGGTGGCCAGATGCATTTGGCCGCGGCACTGAATAAAAGCATGGTGGTCTTCTTTGGCGATACGGATAAAGAGTCTTGGCATCCGTGGAGCGGACAATATCGGATCCTGCAAACCGAGTCGGGTGATTGCGTCGATGTTACCGTCGATGAGGTGTGGCAAGAAATACAGGCCTTGAATTAATTAACAACCAGGCAGGGTAAACCTGCCTGGAGTTATTTTTTTAACGCCAGATACTGTTGGCAAATAGGCTCCAGGCCATAGCTCAGCAGCTGCTGGTGATTAATGACCGGTGGATGAGCATAAATCTCTGCCATTTTCTCCGCCAGTGAGGCTTCATTTAATTCCGCTAGCGCACGGGTTAACCCCGCTTTTTCCAGAATTTCCTCAGGCCCGCCAGGGCAACGGGTGCTGACGACCGGCGTGTCGCACAGCAAGGCTTCAACCAGCACGTTACCGAACCCCTCACTGTCTGAACTGAGCACCAGCATCGCGGCGTGTTTGATCAGGGGATAGGGATTGGCCTGAAAACCGAGGAACAGCACGCGATCGCTAATGTTTAACTCTGCGGCAAGGCGTTTGGTCTCGTTGATTTGCGCTTCATTACCGGCGCCCACCAGCGCCAAAGGGGCCTGGATACCAGACAGTGCGTAGGCTTTCAGCAAGCGGTCGTGGCGTTTATGTGGATGAAAACGGCCCACGTGCACCAGATAGTCTTTGCCTGCCAGTTCACAAGGCTCTGCCGCCTGCTGTTCGATGGCGGCGATATCGAACGGGTTGTTGATCACCGCCAGCCGGTTAGGAGCAATCCCCAGATTTTGCTGGAGATCGTTGCCCACCGCCTGCGAGACGGCAACGATATTCTGCCGCTGGTAGACGCCCGCGACCTTGCGGCTTTTCAGCCAGCGATCGAGGCCGGTACGGTGACCGAGGTAGGAGGTGGACAGAATGCCGTGAATGCAGAACCACAGCCGGGTGCTGTCCAGCACTTTGCTATGGCTGACGATACGATCGGTCTTGTGCAGGTTGGAGAACACCAGGTCGTAACGGCCGTGCTGATGCTCATTGGCGGCAACCGCGCGATCCAACATCGCGGCGCGGCGTGCCAGCTCGGTCAGCTTACGCCAAGGCGATCGGCAGTTGTCGCTGAGCACCTGATAATTAATGCCGGTGGGGATCGGGTAGTTGCAGACGTCCCGCAATGAGATCAGGCTGACATCATGCCCCAACTGCTGCATGCCCTGGCACAGGGTCAGTACCACCTTTTCTGCTCCGCCGCCCGGCAGGCCGTCGATAATCATCAGAATACGCATAAGTTAGTCCAGCAGTCGGTTATACAACGATATGAGCTGTTCTGAGAGGTGTGCTGGCGTGGCCGACATGATACGCAACCGCGCCGCCTCTCCCATGCTCGATCCCAAGGCTTGCCGTGGCAGTGCAACGATAGCATCGGTGAGGGCGCTGACGTCCAATGCATCACAGACAAAGCCGTTATGCCCAGGAGTGATGAACTCAGCGCCACCGCAGGTGGTGCTGGTGATCACCGGCAGCCCGCATGACATGGCTTCCAAAATCACGTTGGGGAACGGATCGTACAACGTTGGCAGCAACAGGGCATCGGCGGCCTGATAGAACGGCAGCGTCTGTTTCTGCACGCCCATGAAGCGCACCCGGTCACCACAACCCAGCTTTTGTGCCAGTGAGCGGTAACGTTTTTCTGCTTTATCTTTACCCACCACCAATAGGTAGCTGTCGGTGGCGGCTACGGCGCGAATTGCGGCTGCCAACCCTTTACGTTCGAAGCCTGAACCGACAAAGATCAGACAGTGCGCCTGTTGCGGGATCTGATACTGCGCCCGCAACTGCTGCCGCTGTTGCTCATTCGCCGGTAAAAATTTCTGATTGTCGATGGCATTGTAGATCACCGTGATTTTATCGGCCGGCACGCCGAAATCGGCGATGATTTCCCGTTTGATCATCTCGGCGTTGCAGATCACCGCTTTCAGCTCTGGCGCGGCATACATGGCGCGTTCGGCACACATCACATAGCGGTGATAGCGGTTGGAGAACAGCCATTTGCGCCGCCACTCCGGCAGCAGGCGTGCCCGTTGCAGCAGCCAGCGGCGATGGACGCCGTCACCGGCGCGATAGATATCACAGCCGGGGATGCGTTCATGGCTTTGCACCAGATCGAAGCTCTCTTTCTGCCACAGGGCTCTAGCCGCTTCGGCAAAACCGCGTTCGCGGCTGATGCGCCCGAACTTCATCGGGTTGCACAGGTGGATGTGCCAGTTAGGGTTAACGTCCCCCTGCCATTCGCGGGTGATGACGTTCAGATCCAGATCTTGTTGTTCCAGCGCCTCCAGGGCACGGGAAACGAATCGTTCTGCCCCGCCATCCGGGCGGTATTTTTGGCGGACAATCGCCAGGCGAAATGCTTTCATGCAAGCGTGCTCCGCGCGGCTGCAATCACCACGTCTGTAGGAATAAGGTCCAGGTAGCGCTCATCGGTGCCGGTATTGATGGCATCCGGGTCCGGCAGGCTGCCGTAGTCCCCGGCCCAAATCACCTGGCCGATAACCTGCCAGGGGCGCCAAAATACCAGCTTGGATGGCCCGAACAGCGCCACGCAGGGCGTTTGTAATGCCGCCGCCATATGCATGGGGACTGAATCTACCCCGATAAACAGTTTGGCATGGTCGATCAACGCCGCCAGCTGACGCAGGGTCAACTGCCCGGCCAGAGAAACCACCCCTTGTTGTGGGCACTGTTTCAGTATTTGCGCCACCATGTCCTGCTCTTTGGCATCCGGCCCTGAGGTGATCACCAACTGGTGCCCTTCGGCCTGCAATGCGCTGATGGTGGCCGCCATTTTTTCTTCGCTCCAGCATTTAAAGAACCAGCGCGACGTGGGTTGTACCACGATATAGCTGCCGGTGACGCCATTTTGTTGCAAAAGCTGGTGGCTGGCCTGCCAATCTTGTGGGCTGTAGCTCATGGTGACCTGCTGGTTTTGCTCAGGTAAACCCAGCGGTTGCAGCAGCGAGAGATTTTGTTCAACGGTATGCAGATGCTCGTGCCCGGCTACCGGCACCAACTGAGTGTGGCAGTAACGCCACAGGAAGCCACGGCGTTTGGGGAAATCGAATCCCAGACGAATGCGGGCACCGGTGAGGCGAGTAATCAACGCGCTGCGCCACTGGTCGGCCAGGTTGACCACCAGATCGTAGCGTTGTGCCTGCAACTGACGGATCAGATGCAGTTCGTGACCCAAGTGTGCCTTGGTGCCCTGTTTTTTCCACTGGCGATCGATGACAAAGATTTGCGACAGCGCCGGGTTGCTCGCCAACATCTCCTGCGTTTCTTTGTACAGCAGGATGTCGATTTGAGCATCGGGATAGTTCTGCCTCAGCGTATTGATGACCGGAGTGGTCAGCAGCATATCGCCATGATGGCGCAGCTTGACGATCAGAATACGCTGTATGGGCGTGGCAGAAACAGGGGCTGGCGCGTCGTTCATAGTCAGTCGCTTTCAGGGAAACCAATCTTTGATTCTAAATGACCCGATTGCATGTGGCTACTGTTGCTCGGTTTTCTTGCCTGCACAGAAAAAAATAGTGGCATAGAGTGACAATTACGGCTCAATGTTGTCCAAACGAGGCGATAAAGTCGTTTGCCCTGAGGAATGGGGCTGCGTAACATAATGTAAATCTGTGACTATCAGGTTCCCAATGTATGACTAAACCGGCGTTTCTTATCACGATTGATACCGAAGGCGATAATCTGTGGCAAAACCACGATCGCATTTCGACCGAGAACACGCGTTTTTTGCCGCGCTTTCAGGCGCTGTGTGAAAAATATGCCTGCAAGCCGGTTTATCTGACCAACTATGAAATGGCGGTCGATACCCAGTACGTTGAATTTGCCCGCGACGTGATAGCACGCGGCACCGGCGAAGTGGGCATGCATCTGCACGCCTGGAACAGCCCACCGTTGACGCCGCTCACCGATGATGACTGGCGGCATAAACCCTATCTGATCGAATACCCGGCCGATCAAATTCGTGCCAAGGTCGATCATATGACCAAGCTGCTGGAAGATACCTTCCAGACCAAGATGCTCAGCCACCGTGCCGGGCGCTGGGCGTTTAATGAGTTTTATGCCTCATTGCTGCTGAAATACGGCTATCAGGTCGATTGTTCTGTCACTCCGCGAGTTAACTGGCAGTATTCGCTCGGCAATCCGCAGGGCAACGGCGGGACCGACTATCGTCATTTCCCCTCGCAGGCCTATTTTATCGATCCGGCCAATATCGCCCAACCCGGTCATTCCACGCTGTTGGAAGTGCCCATGAGCATTCAGTATAAACATTCGGCGCTGATGAATGCGGTGAAACAGGGCTATGACCGCCTGCGGGGTAAAAAGCGTTCGCCGTCGGTGCATTGGCTGCGTCCCTCTGGTAACAATCTGGACAAGATGAAGCTGGTGGTCGAACGCTCTCTGGCACAGGGGCACGATTACGTCGAATTTATGCTGCACTCCTCCGAGTTTATGCCGGGAGGCAGCCCGACGTTCAAGACCGAGCAGGATATTGACGCGTTATATCGCGATTTGGAGCAGCTGTTTGCCTGGTTGCAACAGCGCACGGTTGGCATGACCTTGGCTGAATACTATCAACTGAAAGTGAATTAACATGTCAAAAAAATGGAAAATCAAGGCCGCTGACTGGTTCTTGCGGCGCTATACGGCAAAGCACGGCCGTTTCCAGCCGCCAGCGACTTTCGACAGCCGTCTCCAGTTCGAGAATATCGTGATTTATTCCACGACGGCACTGGGGGATTTCATGTTCAATACCCCGGTGTTAAGAGCGATGCGCGAACGCTACCCGGCAGCGCATATCACGCTGGTGGTACATGAAAAGAATAGGGAACTGGTAGAAAACGGCCGCTATTACGATCGCGTAGTCTACTGGAATAGCAAAATAAAGACCCTGGGGCCGCTGTTGAAATCGTTGCGTGAGCATCAGCCTGATTTGGCGCTGATCATGCATTCACATCTGCCTTATGACATTATCAGCGCCATTATGGCCGGGGCCAAATATGTCATCCGGGATAACTACAGTTCGGGGATCTGCGGGCTGGAGCCTTGGTTGACCAACTACGTATTCCATTATTACGGCCACTTTATCCGCCGTAAGCTGGAGTTGGTTTCTATTCTGGGTTGCCGCAGCGACGATCCGACCATGGAAATCCCAGCCCCTTATACGCCAGGCAGTAAAAATCCTGATTTCTGCACCATTGGTTTCCAGCTAGGTGCTTCAACAGAATCACGCTGCTGGCCGGTGGGGCACTTTGCCAAACTGGCGGATATGCTGGTTGCTCGCTATGACAACATGCGCTTCGTGCTGATTGGTGCGCCGATGGAAGAAGGAAAAGCCCAGCAGTTCCAGCGGCTGATCAATGCCAATACCCAGGCCTGCGTTGACAACCAGATCGGCAAGACCGGGCTGCAAGGAGCGCTGACGCTGATCAGCAGCCTGGATGTGCTGGTGACCGGAGATACCGGGCCGCTTCATCTGGCGGTGGCCCTGAAAACCAAGACCATCAGCCTGTTTGTCACCGCTGACCCGCGCTCAACCGGGCCGATCCAGGATCACCAACTGCACCGTATCATTCATCAGTCACGCACGGGCTACACCATGCCATTGGAAGCGGAAGGCCCGGTGGGTGTCATACAACCGCAGCGGGTTTTTGATGAGATCGTGGCTCACGTACCACTGAACCCTTGAGAAAAAAACGCATCGGTTACCCGGTGCGTTTCTTCTTCAGCCAGCGACGGATTTTAGACAGGCAGCTATCCACGCGCGCGAAGCGCATCTGGCGGACTTTCTTGTGCGGAACGTCGCTGTTGCTACACAGGGCCGCCGTTTGGCGCAGGATCGCCAGGGTTTCCGGTGGGTAGCGATAATAGCCGTAGACCGCCTTCGACATGGCCTTTAACTCCGAGAAAGCGTTGGCGAGCATCAGGGCAGCCAGCTGCCGCAGTGGCTCATCACCGCGATGAGCGTCCACGAAGCGCAGCATCTTCTGCATGGCAAACAGCATATCTTCACTATCTTTCGCCCGGATGTTGCGGGTGATCCCACGGTCATTATCCCGATATAAGTAGAGCGGGTGGTCGAGATGCGCGATGTGGCGGGTTTTGAAATATTGGAACGGCGTGAAGATAACGTCTTCATAGCGGCGGCCGTTTTCGAACGTTTCCCCAGCCAGCAGCGTACGCCGGTAAACCCGGCTCCAGACGTGCCACATTGAGTGTTCAAACAGCGGCTTCAGACTGGCCAGGCCGTGTTGTTCGAAATCGTAGCTACGGTAGCGTATCTCGCTATTGGCGGGCACTGCTGGCGGGTTTCCAGAGAATTTCTGATAGTTGAAATCAATCAGGTCATCTCTGCCTTTGAGTAACAGCGGGCGCAGGATCGCCAGATAGTCGCTGCTCAGCAGGTCATCGCCGTCCAGAAATGCGACGTAGCGTCCACTGACGTGTTGCAAACCGACATTACGGGCGTGGGCAACGCCGCCGTTTGCCTGAGTAATGAATTTGCTATGTGGGTGCTGTCTTGCCGCCAGGAATTGGCTCACCAGGGCCGCAGACGCATCGCTTGAGCCATCATCGATAATCACCACTTCAATATCATCACGGATCTGATCGTATAACGAGCTCAGGCTGGCGATGACAAAGTCTTCATTGTTGTATACCGGCACAATAAAGCTGAGCAGCAGCGGTGACGAACTCATACCGACGGTTCCTGACGCTTTTTCACCGACAGTACGCTGGCGATGATGGCCAGGCAGAAGACTGCCGTGCCTTCGGTACTGAAGAAGATAACGTCGCTAAGCCCGTAGACAAACAGGCTGAAGGTCACCCCCAGCAACAGCGCATTGCGATACGGCTTAAATGAGGAGATGAATAGGCCGATGTACAGCGCCAGTAACAACAAACTTCCCCAAAGGCCTTTGAGCGAATAGGTTTCCAGCAGTTCGTTATGCAGATGCACGTTGATGTAAGGCGTTACCCCGTACAACCGCCGCTCCTGCGCAACGATGGCGCGGATCTCTTCCCCACGCTGTTCGGCAGATTGTCCCATTGGCGCAAGCGAGCCGGTGCGTATGGCGATGACCTGCATCGTCAGGCGGGAAATAATCGAGTTATCCACTTCGGGCTGGTCGATCATCTGCAGATTGGTTTTGAAATCGGCAACACGCTGTTCTATCTGTGACTTAAAGGCGAAACCGCAGGCCAATAGCAATAAAGGCACCGAGGCGACCAGTTGGATCTTATGCTTGCGGGTCACCAGGTCTTTGGTTGCCAACAGCGACAGGCAGATGGCAACGGGGTACACCAGTATGGCCGCCCGCGTCCCTGTTAGGATGAGAGTGGAGAAGGTGAGCAGGAAGCCAACCACGTACAGCGGGATGCGATACTTGGTCCGCAGCATCAGTATCGCCTTCATCATGACCAGGCTGATGGCGGTCATCAGGTAGGCAACGACGGTAGCCCGGTCGAAGTTAAGCTCCACGCGCGAGATATCTAACTGCAGGCCCTGATAAAGCGCATAGCCATTGACGGCCAAACCACAGACCAGAGCTACGACAATGAAGGCACGTTGCATGCAAAGACGCTCGTTCAGTGCGATCAACAAAATAAACGCTGTGGCAATCTGCAGCTTACCGGTCGACATATACGAGCGGTAAATATTGATGTATTCGCCGGGCTGCTTGAAATGGTTCATCCAGAAAATCGTCCCCATGCCTACGCAGAAAAACAGCAGCGGCAGGATCAGGTTTCTTTTGTTTTTCAGGAAGTACCTTAAGTGCAGACAAACGGCAATAAAGGAAATATAGCTGGAGACATAAAACAGGTTACGCCCCGTGTCGAAGCCAAAAGGGATGGTACAAAAGGCAATGGCGCATCCCAGATAGATCAGGTAGCTGAAAATCGGGTGCGGGGCTGTTTCTTTAAACATGGAGTAAGGTTTCCGGCTCACATTACGGTTAAGCAATAAAGGATTGCAGCGTGTCGTCGAATTCTGTTTTGAACAGAGCATAGCTGAAATGTTGAGCGGGGTAGTGCCGGGCATTCTGGCTCATCTGGTGGTAGGTTTCTGCCACCAGCAGTTTCTCTACCGCATCCGCACAATCGATATGCGACAACAGCTTCGGTGTGACCAGGCTGTCGGAGAGGGGATCGTAAACCTCGTGTGGGAAATCGACCTTGATGCCGGTTAACCGCTGGTGCTCTTCAATGGATACCGCCGGCGTCAAGCCAATGCCGCAGTAGCCGTCTTTCACCGCTTCCGGCTGGCCGTCTACCATGGGGAAAATCACCGGTACGCCAAAATAGAGCGACTCCATGCAGGATAAGCCGAAGGGTTCGGTGATCGGCGTGCTCATATAGATTTGTGTGCGGTTGAAAAAATCTGCCACGTTATCCTGAAAGCCGCTGAAAACCACCCGCTCACCGAGCTGCAGCTTGGCTGCCAGGGCTTCAAACGCTGTCCAATCCGGGCCTTTGCCCGCAATTTCCAGATAAACGTCGTGCCCACGGCGCAGTAGCTCCTGCATCATCAGCAGAGAAACGCTGATGCCTTTCAGGCTCACCAGGCGCGAGGCAGTCCCAATCCTGATCGGCTGTGCCAATGATTTTGGCGTTTCATCGATCCCGGTAGGCGTTTTGATGCGGTTGATCACCACCGGATTCGGGCAAGGCAGATTAAAGCGCAGCTCCATCACCCGTTTTGAGGCATGGGAGGCAGAAATCACGCCGTCCAGCATGGCGAAGAAGCGCAAGGTCTTGTGGTTTTTGGCGTAGCGCCATGAGCAACCATGATCATAATAGACCAGTTTGCCACGCTTGGGCTTGGCCGCCAGCCCTGGGATCAGATCCCACACGATAATGACGTCGGCGTTTGCCCGCTCGATTTTTCTTTGCAGCAGGTATTTGCGCAGGAACTGTGGGCAACGCAGAGGGAGCGAATTGAACAGCCGGTTGGCAAAGGTGACCTGCTGGTTCGGCATCTGTTGGCGGATCTCTTCGCCAACTTCGCTGCTGACGCAAATCACCTGATTACTGCCGTCGTGGGTATCATTGATATACTGCAGGAACAGGCGCTCAACCCCACCCATCTTGCCTAAATTGATAATATGCAGCTTTTTCATGCAATAACCTTTTGCAGTTCTGTCCAAACGGCGTCGGCGGTGAGGGTGGCCATGCTTTTTTCCGGCGAAATCAGTGAGTGCTGATTCTGCCCATAACCCCCAATCAGCCCCGGATCGGTCGGGCCGAACAGGGTGATATTCGGGCGATCCAGCGCGGCGGTCAGGTGGCTTAATCCGGTATCGACCGACACCACGGCTTTTGCCCCAGCCAGCACTTCGGCAACCTGTTGCAGACTGAGCTTGGGTAACACTTCAACGTGTTCAAACCCTTCTGCCAGCCGTAAAGCGCGTTGGCGTTCGTGCTCAGCCCCCCAAGGTAGCTTGATGTTTATGCCGCTCGGAGCGATCAGCGCGATCAGTTCGCGCCAGTTTTCCTCCGGCCAGTGTTTTTCATCCCGCGTAGTGGCATGCAGGAACACCAGATATTGCCCGGCATCGGCGGGTGGTTGGCTTAGAAAACGAGCGGCAATGGCGTAATCACCCGTGCTCTGCGGCTTTGCATACCCCAGGCTCTTGGCGAACAGCTCGCGAATGCGTTCCACCGCATGCTGCTGCTTGTCGATCTCATGGCGATGATTATAGAACCAGCTGGCAAAAGGCTCGCGGACGCTTTTGCAGTCCAGGCCGTGTTTGCTGCCGTGCGCGATGCGCGTCACCAACGCCGCGCTCTTGATCAGGCCCTGTGCATCGATCACGATGTCATAGTCGCGCTCCTGCACCTGGCGCTTGAAATCGCAGCGCTGTTGGCGTGTTTCACTGCCGAACCAATTTTTACGCCAGCGGCGGATGGCCACTGGGATCACGCGATCCACTGCCGGATGCCAGGTAGGGATCTGGCTGAACCCCTCTTCCACTACCCAATCGAAGCGGATACCGGGGATGGCGTGCATCGCGTCGGTCAAGGCCGGCAGCGTATGGAGCACATCCCCCATCGAAGAGGTCTTTACGATCAGCACCTGCATGATTATTCCTCGCTGGCGGCTAATAACGGCGTCAGCGTGTCTAACACCTGCTGTGGCTGGATGTCGATCAGGCTCTGGTGATAGCCCTGGTCGGCATCGCCTTTGCGTACCTTGTGATAACCACTGATCAGGCGGATCACCTTGGCCTGATGGGACAGCGGCGGGGTGAAGTCTGGGCTGCTTGGCCCGTACAAGGCTATCAGAGGTTTATTCAACGCTGCTGCAACGTGCATCAGGCCGGAATCGTTACTGACCACGGCCCGGCAGGAGGCCAACAGGATCACTGCCTGTTCGAGCTGGGTTTCCCCGGCCAGGTTGAAGCAGAAATCGCGAGACTTTTCTGCCAATGCGTCACGGATCTGCTCACCGGCCTCGTGGTCTTTGGCTGAGCCAAACAGGGCGATTTGATAGCCTGCGTCGATCAACATCTGTGCCAGCGTGGCGTAATGGTAATGCGGCCAGCGTTTGGCTGGGCCGAATTCGGCGCCTGGGCAAAAACCGATAATGGGCCGGTGATCGGTGAGATTAAACGCCGACGTGGTTTCGGCAATCTCTTCGTCACTGACCTGCAACTGCGGCCAGAGTATCGGCTGCGGCAGATCTTCGGCGCGCTGTATCCGCTGCTTGTCATAAGCCAGTGCGACATAGCGCTGCACCATCAATGGGAATGCTGCTTTATCCAGTACGCGGAGATCGTTGAGCAGGCCGTAGCGCATCTCGCCGCGCCATCCGGTACGCTGCGGCACGTTGGCAAAGAAGGGCACCAGGGCAGACTTGAATGAGTTGGGCAGCACATAGGCACGGTCATAACCATTGGCGCGTAGCGCATGGCCAAGACGGCGGCGTTCGCCCAATGCCAGGGCACCGTGGCCCAGCGGCATTGCCAATGCCTGGTTGACTTCGGGCATCCGCGCCAGCAGGGGACGGCACCAGGCAGGTGCCATCACATCGATTTCTGCCGACGGGTGCTCGGCCTTCAGGGTGCGGTAGAGACTTTGCGACATCATCATATCGCCAACCCACGAAGGGCCAATGACCAGTATTTTCATACCGTGAGTAACTTCCTTCAGCGCTTAAGCGGGACGATTCAACCAGGCCATGTATTCTTTCACGCCTTCAGCCACGGTTTTGAACGGTGCGTCATAACCGGCAGCGCGCAGCTTGGTTTGATCGGCCTGGGTGTAAGCCTGGTAGCGGCCTTTCAGCTTTTCCGGGAATTCAATGTATTCCACGGCACCGGACTGATGGTATTCCACTACCGCATCGGCCACCGCCTGGAAGGTTTCCGCACGGCCGGTACCGCAGTTGAAGATGCCGGATACGCCGTTCTTCCAGAACCACAGGTTGACCGCCGCCACGTCGCCGACGTAGATAAAGTCACGCTTGAAGTTTTCGCTGCCGGCGAACAGTTTTGGATTTTCGCCACGGTTGATCTGGTTGTTCAGGTGGAACGCGACGCTGGCCATGCTGCCTTTATGGCCTTCACGCGGGCCGTAAACGTTGAAGTAACGGAAGCCACACACCTGCGAATCCGCTTCTGGCAGGATCTCGCGCACGTATTGGTCGAACAGGAATTTGGAGTAACCGTAAACGTTCAGCGGCTGCTCAAACTGACGCTCTTCGATAAAGTTATCGGTGCGGCCGCCGTAGGTGGCAGCGGAAGAGGCATACAGGAACGGGATCTGACGATCCAGGCAGTAGTGCAGGATGTCTTTGGAATACTGATAGTTGTTATCCATCATGTATTTGCCATCCCACTCGGTGGTAGAGGAACAGGCACCCTCATGGAAAATGGCGTCAATGTCACCCAGATCGTCACCGGCCATGATGCTGGCGATAAAGTCTTCTTTATCGACATAGTCAGCGATATCAAGGTCGACCAGGTTAACGAATTTGGTGCCATCTTTCAGGTTATCCACCACCAGGATATCGCGATATCCGTTTTCATTCAGTGCCTTGATGATGTTGCTGCCAATCATGCCAGCGCCGCCAGTGACGATAATCATTGGGTTTACCCCTGTGTTCTTCCCGGTGGTGCACAATGCCCCACCCTATATGCTGCCTATAATAGCATTTCATGCCATTGGGAACATCGGTACGGCTCTTAATATCCCGTGCCGTTACACTATGCGCCGGTTTGCCGTGATATCTGCTGCAATTTTCAGATTCTCTGCGGCGGAATGTCGTCAGTTTGCCGGCAACGCAGTAAAATATGCCGAAAATGCCCCTATCCTGGAGATGACCGAATGTCTGCGTCTTTTTACCAGCAGCTGGAACAGCAGCTTGCTACCACTCGCGCCGAAGGGCTGTTTAAACAAGAGCACATTATCACTTCTGCCCAACAGGCCGATATCTCGGTGGCTGATGGTCGCCAGGTGATCAACTTCTGCGCCAATAACTATCTCGGGCTGGCTAACCATCCGGCGCTGATCGCGGCGGCAAAGGCCGGGATGGATAGCCATGGCTTCGGCATGGCGTCAGTGCGTTTTATCTGTGGTACACAGGATAGCCATAAGCAACTGGAACAAAAGTTGGCCGATTTCCTGGGAATGGAAGATGCGATCCTCTACTCCTCTTGTTTTGACGCCAATGGTGGCCTGTTTGAAACCCTGCTGGGCCCGGAAGACGCCATTATTTCCGACGCGCTGAACCATGCCTCGATCATCGACGGCGTGCGCCTGTGCAAGGCCAAGCGCTATCGCTATGCCAATAACGACATGAGTGAACTGGCCGAGCAACTGAAGCAGGCCAAGGCGGACGGGGCGCGCCACATCATGATCGCCACCGACGGGGTGTTCTCCATGGACGGCGTGATCGCCAACCTGAAGGGCGTGTGCGATCTGGCGGACCAATACGATGCGCTGGTGATGGTTGATGATTCCCATGCGGTGGGGTTTGTCGGCGCCAACGGGCGTGGGACGCACGAATACTGCGAAGTGATGGACCGCGTCGATATCATCACCGGCACCTTGGGTAAGGCGCTGGGCGGCGCTTCCGGCGGCTATACCGCTGGCAAGAAAGAGGTGGTGGAGTGGCTGCGCCAGCGTTCACGCCCTTATCTGTTCTCCAACTCGCTGGCGCCGGCCATTGTGGCAGCGTCGATCAAGGTGTTGGAACTGCTCGAAGACGGGGACGCCCTGCGCGATCGCCTTTGGGCCAATGCCAGCCTGTTCCGCGAAAAAATGACCGCAGCGGGCTTTACGCTTGCCGGGGCCGATCACGCCATCATCCCGGTGATGTTGGGTGAAGCAAAACTGGCGCAGGATTTCGCCAACGCACTGCTTAAGGAAGGCATCTACGTTACTGGTTTCTTCTATCCGGTGGTGCCAAAAGGTCATGCACGTATCCGCACCCAGATGTCAGCCGATCACTCACCGGAGCAGATTGAACGTGCCGTTGAGGCGTTTATCCGCATCGGTAAGACGCTTGGCGTTATTGCATAAGGTAATTCGATGAAAGCATTAGCAAAACTGAAAGCGGAAGAAGGTATTTGGATGACCGATGTGCCTCAGCCTGAGCTGGGCCACAACGATGTCATGATTAAGATCCGCAAAACCGCTATCTGCGGTACTGATGTGCATATCTATAACTGGGACGAATGGTCGCAGAAAACCATTCCGGTACCGATGGTCGTGGGCCACGAATATGTGGGTGAAGTGGTCGCCATCGGCCAGGAAGTCAAAGGTTTCAGCATCGGCGATCGCGTTTCTGGCGAAGGGCACATCACCTGTGGCCACTGCCGTAACTGCCGCGGTGGCCGTACGCATCTGTGCCGCAACACCACCGGCGTGGGCGTAAACCGCCCAGGTTCTTTTGCCGAATATCTGGTGATCCCGGCGTTTAACGCCTTCAAAATCCCGGACAATATCTCGGACGAGCTGGCCTCGATCTTCGACCCGTTTGGCAACGCCGTGCATACCGCGCTCTCCTTCGACCTGGTTGGGGAAGACGTGCTGGTATCTGGCGCAGGCCCAATCGGCATTATGGCCGCGGCGGTATGTAAACACGTTGGCGCACGCCACGTGGTGATCACCGACGTGAACGAATATCGCCTGGAGCTGGCGCGCAAGATGGGCGTGACCCGTGCGGTAAACGTCAGCAAAGAAAACCTGACGGACGTGATGGCCGAGTTGGGCATGACCGAAGGGTTTGACGTGGGCCTGGAGATGTCCGGCGCGCCACCGGCGTTCCGTTCGTTGCTCAATGCCATGAACCACGGCGGCCGTATTGCGATGCTGGGGATCCCACCTTCAGATATGTCGATTGACTGGACTCAGGTGATCTTCAAGGGGCTGTTTATCAAAGGGATCTACGGCCGCGAAATGTTCGAAACCTGGTACAAGATGGCGGCACTGATCCAATCCGGTCTGGATCTGACGCCGATCATCACCCATCGTTTCTCGATTGATGAGTTCCAGCAGGGCTTTGACGCCATGCGTTCCGGGCAGTCGGGGAAAGTGGTGCTGAGCTGGGATTGATGTGATTGGCTAAGTGGGCGCTGCATACGGCGTCCTGGCTACTTGGTCATTAAATGATAGGCGGAGCGTAAGCCCCGCCTTTTATCTTATGGCTTGGTTGGCTCCGAACCTACCCAGTGCTGCCAATGGCGTTTGATTATTACCACCACTGGCGACTGCGCCACGCTTTCTGTAATGATGCCCAGCGCATGGCTGGCATTCACGCCTTCCTGCGGCAATTTAACTTTGCACTGCTTGATGCCACCGGTGAACGGATTTTTCGGCTGCGGTTTGTGTGGCTTGGATGGCGGCACATAGCCGCTTCCGCTCTGCTGAGGTTCATTGAGCAGCGAGCTGGGTTTCACCAGCACGATGTCGGAGGGCAGCGTAGCCAGCATCTGTTGCAGCACTTTTACCGTTGCCGGGCGCGGGTGGCCGATAGCGATGGCCGATCCATTGCGGCGTGCCAGCTCGACGGCACGATTAAACTGGCGGCGGATATCGTCCGGGTTGGCCGTATCGTCAAGGAACACCTTGCGTTTGATCACCTTCACGCCGGTGCCCGCCGCCGCATGCGTGGCCTGGCTGTTGCCGATGGTCATGCTGTCGAGAAAATAGAGATGGTAGCTTTCCAGCGCCTGCATGACCTTTTGCATGCCCGGCAGGCTGGAGGTCATGGCGCTGCCCATATGGTTGTTCATGCCCACCGCAAAAGGCACGTTATTCACCGCATTACGGATGATACGCTGCACTTCTTCACTGCTCATGGAGGGTTGTAAGGTATCGCGCTCCAGCGGCTGTTTGCTGAGGGGAGCCATGGGCATGTGGATTAGCACTTCACGGCCTTGGCTATGGGCTTTGGTGGCCATCAGATGGGCGTGAGGCGCATTGGGCAGCACGGCAACGGAGATCGCCGTCGGCATTTGCAGTACGGCATTTTCTTCATGTGGGCGATAGCCCACGTCATCGATCACGATAGAGAGCTTGCCTGCCTGCGCTGCGCTAACGCACAGCAGCGCACTCAACAACAGGGCAGTACGCGTTTTGCTATAGTACAAATCTATCTTCCCAACCACGGCTGTGGGTTAACGGCCTGACCCTGGCGACGGATTTCGAAATAGAGCGATGGCGTTCCCTGACCACCGCTGGTACCGACCAGGGCGATAGGCTGACCTGCACGCACCTGCGCCCCGACGCTAACCAAAGCGCTCTGGTTATAGCCATACAGGCTCATATCGCCCTTACCGTGTTCGACCACGACCACCAGGCCATAGCCTTGCAGCCAGTCAGCCAGCAGCACGCGGCCATCGGCAATGGCTTTGACTTCGCTGCCTTCGGCTGCGGAAATCACCATGCCTTTCCAGCGTAACTCACCTTGCAGTTGCTCGCCAAAGCGATGTTCGATGCGGCCACGCACTGGCCATACGGCTTGCCCCGCAGGCTTGCCCAAACCGCCGGTTCGCGCCATCAGTGAACGCTCACCTTCGCTCGGTTTATAGCTGGTGCCGGTTTTCTTCGCCTGCTGCTCTTTGACTTTGACCTGCTCACGCACCTTGGCCGCTTCACGCGCTTCGCGTTCGGCTCGGGCGCGGGCTTCACGTTCGGCACGGGCGATCTGATCGCGCAGACGGCTTTCGTTCTGGCGCAGTTCCACCAGCCGCTGTTGATCTTTTTCCAACGAGGCTTCTAACGCGGTCAGGGTTTTTTTACGGGCGATGCGCGCCTGTTCCAGCTTTTGCTGCTGGGTTTGTTGCTCGCCAAGCAAGGATTTCTGCTGACCCTGTTTGGCCACCAGCGAGCTCTTTTGCTCTGCCAATTGCTTGCGGGTCTGCTTGAGTTGTTCAATCGACTGTTGACGTGCTTCGTTCAGATAGCCGAAATAAGCCAGCATGCGCTCACTGCGCTGGGTTTCCTCACCGCTGAGCACCAATTGCAAGGCGCTGTGTTGCCCCTGGCGGAAGGCGGCATCGAGCTGTTTGGCGAGGATTTCCTGCTGAGTGGACTGCTGTGTTTGTAGCTTGGCGATGGAGGTGTTCAGTCCGGCAATGTCTTTGCCCAGTATGTCGAGCGTACCTTGGGTATCACGCAGCGAACGGCTGGCTTGCGCGATGGTCTTTTCCTGGAGTTTGAGCTGATTTTGCAGCGAACTGCGCTGTTGTTGCTGCTGTTTAACCGCTTTTTCTTTTTCCGCGATGCTCTGCTGAATATCTTTGAGCTGGGATTTGTTATCTTCCGCGGCGTTGCTGGTGAATGGCAACAACAATGCGCCAGCGAAAAACACGCTGGCGCAGAGTGTGGTTAACTTCCGTGGCGCGGAGCGTTCAGGCAGCGGTTGGCTGCCTGAGTTTGCGCTTCGGGTTACCCTTGATAGTGCAAAATTCGCCTTCTCCCTCATGGGGAAGGATTATTCCACGATGAACAGCGGCTTACCAGTCATCTCTTGCGGGATTTCCATTCCCATCAGTGACAGCATGGTTGGAGCGATGTCGGACAGTTTGCCACCTTCCACCGCTTTGGCGGCTTTACCGATGTAGATCAACGGCACTGGCAGGCTGGTATGGGCAGTGTGCGCCTGGCCGGTGGCCGGATCGCGCATTTGCTCGGCGTTACCGTGATCGGCGGTGACCAGCAGTTGGCCGTCAACGGCTTTCACCGCTTCAACTACCTGCGCAATGCAGTTATCCAGGGTTTCTACTGCTTTGACGGCTGCATCATAGACACCGGTGTGGCCAACCATGTCGCCGTTCGGGTAGTTACAGATGATGGCGTCATATTTACCGCTGTGGATGGCTGCCAACAGCTTTTCGGTCAGCTCGGCGGAGCTCATCTCTGGCTGTAAATCGTAGGTGGCCACTTTTGGCGAGTTGATCAGAATACGGTCTTCACCTTTGAACGGTTCTTCGACGCCGCCGTTATAGAAGAAGGTGACGTGGGCGTATTTTTCGGTTTCCGAAATGCGCAGCTGGGTTTTGTCATGCTTCATCAGCCACTCACCGAAGGTGTTGGCCAGCGAGGCAGGTGGATAGGCACAGGCGGTTTTGATGTCGGCGGCGTATTCGGTCAGCATGACAAAATCACCAAACTTGACCACTTTGCTACGTGGGAAGCCGTCGAAATCGGCATTGACGAAGGCGCGGGTGATCTGGCGAGCACGGTCGGCACGGAAGTTCATGAAGATTAACGCGTCGCCGTCGTTCATC
Organism: Serratia sp. N21D137; assembly: GCF_047530005.1. Taxonomy (NCBI): domain Bacteria; kingdom Pseudomonadati; phylum Pseudomonadota; class Gammaproteobacteria; order Enterobacterales; family Yersiniaceae; genus Serratia; species Serratia sp. N21D137. Next base: position 50,683 of record NZ_JBLJAJ010000030.1, on the reverse strand, counting down.
TCGGCGCTGGCTTCGCCCGCAGCCTGGATCACGGTTGGTTTAACGAATTCGTCGTTTTCGTCACGGGCATAGGCAGCCTGCAGCGCGGCCACGGCGTTGTCGGCGGTGAATTCGCCTTTGGCCTGGGTCATCAGATCGTAGGCCAGCTGTACGCGGTCCCAACGATTATCACGATCCATCGCATAGTAACGGCCGATCACCGTGGCGATACGCCCGGCACCCAGCGTGGCAAATTCGTCACTGAAACGTTTCAGTGTATTTTCAGCACTGCGCGGCGGAGTATCGCGGCCATCCAGGAAGGCATGCAGGTAAACCGCTTTGGCACCGCGCTGTGCGGCCAGCTTGATCATCGCCAGGATATGATCTTCATGGCTGTGGACGCCACCAGGGGACATCAGGCCCATGATGTGTACCGCTTTGCCTGCCTTCACGGCCTTGTCGACGGCGCTGGTCAGCGTTGCGTTGGTGAAGAAATCACCGTCTTTAATCTCTTTATCCAGACGGGTCAGGTCCTGATACACGATGCGGCCAGCGCCGAGGTTCACGTGACCGACTTCCGAGTTACCCATCTGGCCATCAGGCAGGCCGACATCCAGACCGGAAGCGGCAATCAGGGTATGCGGCTGTTGTTGCCACAGACGGTCCATGACCGGCGTTTTGGCGTTCAGGATCGCGTTGTCCTGTTGCTCTTCCCGGTGGCCGTAACCGTCCAGGATCACCAGTACCATGGGCTTTTTCTTGCTCGACATTGCAGTAACCTCTTTATGATCGTTTTAAGTTGTGAATAGCCATCAGCCCGTGGGCACTGGAATGATGGCTATTCACCCTCTGGAACCCGATGATACTACATTGTGACCGACTAAAAAGAGCCCAAAGAGATCAAAGATGCGGTGAACAGCCTCGACTTTCTCAACGTCATGACGGTAATTTTCCAGTGTACTCCGCAGTTTCTGCATTCCCGTTTGCTTATTGGCTGTATTTGACGCATTCGGCAGGTATACTCTGAAACCTTGACTTATTTTTCCCTTAACTGACGGGAGTTGTTACACCCCATGCTGCAAGAAATTATGCAATTTGTTAGCCGGCACCCCATACTTAGTCTGGCCTGGGTCGGTCTGCTGGCTGCCGTGATCGTCATGACCTTCAAGAGCCGTTTCTCCAAGGTTAAAGAGATCGCCCGCGGTGAAGCTACTCGCTTGATTAATAAAGAAGATGCGGTAGTGGTCGATACCCGTACCCGTGATGATTTCCGCAGAGGCCATATCGCCAACGCGATCAACCTGACGGCGAGCGAGATCAAAACCGGCAGCTTCGGCGAACTGGATAAACACAAGGCCCAGCCGGTCATCGTGGTCTGTGCCAATGGCACCACCTCACGCGAACCCGCAGAAAACCTGAGCAAAGCCGGGTTTGAACAGGTCTATACCCTGAAAGACGGCATTGCCGGCTGGAGTGGGGAAAACCTGCCGTTGGCGCGTGGCAAGTAAATTTTAGTGTGATTGAAGGGGTTTCCATGGCTAACATTGAGATCTACACCAAGGCAACCTGCCCGTTCTGTCATCGCGCCAAGGCGCTGCTGAACAGCAAGGGAGCTGCGTTTAGCGAGATTGCCATCGATGGTGATAACGTCAAGCGCGAAGCAATGATCGCGCGCAGTGGGCGAACCACCGTGCCTCAGATTTTCATCGATGGCCAACATATTGGCGGCTGTGATGATTTACATGCACTTGATGCTCGCGGTAGGCTGGATCCGCTGCTGTAAACCAGCGGCGGTCCCACTGCCAAGATGTGGGTATTGCAACCACTGAGTGTCTCTAAGGATAGTTAACCAAGGGTATTACACACATGTCAGAACAAAACAGCACAGAGATGGCTTTCCAGATCCAACGCATTTACACCAAGGATATCTCATTCGAAGCGCCAAACGCTCCGCAGGTATTCCAGCAAGAATGGCAGCCAGAAGTTAAGCTCGATCTGGATACGGCTTCCAGCCACCTGGCAGACGACGTCTACGAAGTGGTACTGCGCGTTACCGTTACCGCCTCTCTGGGTGAAGAAACTGCATTCCTGTGTGAAGTTCAGCAGGCAGGTATCTTCTCCATCTCCGGTATCGAAGGCACGCAACTGGCACATTGCCTGGGTGCATACTGCCCCAACATCCTGTTCCCGTATGCGCGTGAGTGCATCACCAGCCTGGTTTCTCGCGGTACCTTCCCGCAGTTGAATCTGGCACCGGTAAACTTTGACGCGCTGTTCATGAGCTATTTGCAGCAGCAGGCGGAAGGCGAAAGCGCTGAACCTCATCAGGATGCCTGATGAATACCGTCAATGCTTCAATGACTGTAATCGGTGCCGGCTCGTACGGCACCGCTTTAGCCATTACGCTGGCGCGTAATGGCCACCCGGTAGTGCTGTGGGGGCATAACCCCGAGCAGATCCAGATTCTGCAGCGCGATCGCTGCAATCAGGCGTTCCTTCCCGGCGTTCCTTTCCCCGATACCCTGTTGCTCGAAACCGACCTTGCTCGTGCATTAGCGGCCAGCCGTGATGTGCTGGTGGTGGTGCCTAGCCACGTGTTTGGTGACGTATTGCGTCAGTTGAAACCTCACCTGCGCCCGGATGCCCGCATCGTATGGGCGACCAAAGGTCTGGAAGCGGAAACGGGGCGGCTGTTGCAAGACGTGGCTCGTGAGGCTCTGGGGGATACCATCCCACTGGCGGTCGTTTCTGGGCCAACGTTTGCCAAAGAGCTGGCGGCCGGATTGCCAACGGCGATCGCCCTCGCCGCCACCGACGAGCAGTTTGCCGAAGATTTACAGCAGCTGTTGCACTGTGGCAAAAGCTTCCGCGTTTACAGCAACCCGGATTTCATCGGGGTACAGCTGGGCGGCGCGGTGAAAAACGTGATTGCCATCGGTGCCGGTATGTCCGACGGTATCGGTTTTGGTGCCAACGCGCGTACCGCATTGATCACCCGTGGTCTGGCAGAAATGAGCCGTCTCGGTTCGGCATTGGGTGCCGATCCTTCCACCTTTATGGGCATGGCTGGGTTGGGCGATCTGGTGTTAACCTGCACGGATAATCAATCGCGCAACCGTCGTTTCGGTATTATGCTGGGGCAAGGCAAGGGCGTGCAGGAAGCGCAGGATAGCATCGGCCAGGTGGTTGAAGGCTATCGCAATACCAAAGAGGTATTGGCACTGGCGCAGCGCTTTGGCGTGGAAATGCCGATCACCGAACAGATCTATCAGGTGTTGTACTGTAATAAAAATGCCCGCGAGGCAGCGTTGACTCTACTTGGGCGCACCAAGAAAGACGAAAAGCACAGTGCCTGACCTTGGCTGCGGTGCAGCAATGTATCGCGTCACGACAATTTGATTAGGTTACCCTGCCGGGATCAGGCGGGGCAGCCTGTTTTGGCAGAGAGGAAGCGATGTCGTCAGAAGAGTTAGAACAGGTCTGGAGCAGCATTAAATCAGAGGCGAGAGCACTGGCAGATTGTGAACCGATGCTGGCTAGCTTTTTCCACGCGACCTTGCTCAAGCATGAAAATCTGGGCAGTGCGCTCAGCTACATTCTGGCGAACAAACTGGCTAATCCGATCATGCCGGCAATCGCCGTGCGTGAGGTGGTGGAAGACGCCTATCGTTCCGACGCTCAAATGATCGTCTCAGCGGCCCGCGATATTCTGGCGGTGCGGCTGCGCGACCCCGCAGTAGATAAATATTCAACGCCGTTGCTATACCTGAAAGGTTTCCATGCCTTGCAGGCATACCGTATCGGCCATTGGTTGTGGATGCAGGGCCGTCAGGCATTGGCGATCTACCTGCAAAATCAAATCTCGGTTGCCTTTGGGGTGGATATTCACCCGGCGGCTACCATCGGCTGCGGCATCATGCTCGACCACGCCACCGGCATTGTGATCGGTGAAACCGCCGTGGTGGAGAATAACGTCTCTATCCTGCAGTCGGTAACCCTGGGCGGGACAGGCAAAACCAGCGGCGATCGCCACCCTAAAATCCGCGAAGGCGTGATGATTGGTGCGGGGGCTAAAATCCTCGGCAATATCGAAGTGGGCAAAGGGGCCAAGATCGGTGCCGGTTCCGTGGTGCTGCAACCCGTGCCGCCACATACCACTGCCGCAGGCGTGCCTGCACGTATTGTTGGCCGCCCGGAAAGCGATACGCCATCGATGGATATGGACCAGTACTTCAACGGTGCCAATCACGGGTTTGAGTATGGCGACGGTATCTAACAGCCCTTCTGTATATTTACCCTTTTGGGACCATGACTAGCGCAGGCCTAAAAGGTGTCGCCCAACCCTGAGGTATGTAACACTGTCATGAGTGCGTCATTTGCGGAGCCAAGTTTCGATCCTGGCGCAAAATAATCAGTAGGGTAGTACGGTATTATCATCACGAGTCATCAACTGTATAAGCTTAGGATGCACATACAGCTTTTCGCGACCTACGGTAATTTCATTCAGCACACCAATTTCGCAGAGCTGCTTAAGATATGTAGAAGCAGATTGACGCTGGGCTATGCCTTGGTCGACCAGGTTTGATATGCGGCAGTATGGCTGTTCAAAGATTACCTGTATCAGTTCGTAACTATAAATTTTTGGCAACGAGTTACGAATGTACTGGGTACTGACGTCAAGCAACTCCCTAATGGCCGCAATTTTTGCGGTAGTCCATTGCGATGTCTCATTGACAGCATCCAGCATAAACACGATCCATGGCACCCAATCGCCAGAGGCCGTTACGCCACGCAGCAAGCCATAATAATCGGCCTTATGAGTGACGATATAGCGACTTAAGTAGAGGATCGGTAGTGTCAGCAGGTTTTTCTCAATGAGAAAAAGTACATTTAGTATGCGTCCAGTCCTGCCATTGCCGTCTGTGAAAGGGTGAATTGCCTCAAATTGATAATGTGATATAGCCATTTTTACTAAAGGATCAATATCATCATCAGCATGAATAAAGTTTTCCCAATTTTTCAGAAGGCTACGTATCAGCTCTTCACCCACTGGAGGAGTGTAAACAACCTTATGCTCATTGTTTACCAGAGCGGTGCCTGGAATTCTGCGAATATCCATCACCGTATTTTTTAATGTGCTGCAAATGCCCATCGCAGTGGATGTACAAAGTGGGCGCTGTCCCAAGTGCTTAAATCCATCATAAAGCGCTGTACGGTAACGCAGTGCTTCTTTAGTTGCGGGGTCAGCCAGGCTATCTTCTTGCGAGAACTGAAAAAGTTTATCCGAAGTGGTCACGATATTTTCAATCTCAGACGAGTCTTTAGCTTCAAGGATCGGGATTAAGTTAATCAGTAACCCTTGGTTAGGTAGCAACTCTCCCGCCTGTTTTAGCTCGGCCAATGCATGCAGCTCGCGCCTTAATGCAAGACTTCAATACTGGCACCGACTCCATTAGTTCACCCATAGGTGGGAGGGGCGGAAGCGGGTTAAACGGTTTTTCAGGATCCTATTGCATAGATTTTCCCCACGTTTTATCGACAGGTTTCAACAATGTGTCGATAAAGGCTCTACATTTCGACACGTTTAGCGCATATGTTGATACCATAAACATGTCATCAATACGTGTTGATAAAAATCGATTATTTCGACACGTTTTGGGTTCATGTCGATACTATGAACATTTCAGCGGTGCATTTTGGGGAGGCGGCGCAGAATTTAGATCGGTGAAAGAGGTTATAAGGATTAAATTTACATAAATAACATGTGGTTATTTATTTTTTAACCTGCCTGCTGGTGGTCGAATTCTGATAGCGTGATACCTTTAGCGTTGTCCTCACTGTGAGTGGAGTTGCCCTTTGAACCGCCTGACCGAAAAGCAGCTCCAGACTCTCTTGCTGCAAAAAAACCTCGCCAAGCAAACAGTCCCCGAAGTTTCATTAACTACGGCGCTGGCTGCTGCTTTCAAGACGATGATCCAGCAGGGTGAGTTCATCACCGGCCAACGTTTACCGGCCAGCCGTGCGTTGGCAGCCTCACTGCAGTTATCTCGAGGGACCATCGAGAACTGTTATACGGCGCTGGAAACCGAGGGATACGTCTGCAGAGAGGTGGGGCGGGGAAGCTTTGTCGCCCAAAGACAGCAACCTTTGCTGGGCCTGACTAGCGAGCGCTCAGTTGCACCTTTCGGCGACCAGGTCACATTGAGCCGGAGATCGTCACAGCATACCAGGCCTGAATCAGGCAACTTGCCCCAGCAGCGGGCATTTAGTCCCGGCATGCCTGAAACCCGAAATTTTCCGATCCATACCTGGCTCAGGCTATATCAGCAAACCGTCAAAGAAGAGGGGCTGTCTATCTCGGCGGGCAGCAACTTGCAGGGCAATATTCACCTACGGGAGGCGATTTGCGATTTCCTGCTGGCCGAGCGGGGCGTGAAGGCGCAGGCCGATCGAATTCTGATTGTGAGCAGTACGCAGCAATCGCTGTCTTTATGTGCGCAGGTCCTGGCGGATGCTGGCGATAGCGTCTTTATCGAAAATCCGGGGTATACCGGTGCGATTAAGGCCTTGCGGGCGGCCCAGCTAAAGCCTATCCCGATTACCGTGGATGAGCAGGGGATTTGTACCGATGAAATCATTCGCTCTCAAGCTAACGGCAAATTTGTCTATGTCACCCCTTCTAACCAATATCCTACCGGGCGAGCACTTTCGCTGGCCAGGCGGTTGGCATTAATTGAGGCGGCTAAAACACGGGATATGTGGATCATCGAAGATGATTATGACAGCGAGTTTCACTACCAAGGCATTGCGACGGCCTGTTTGCAGGGGTTAGACCCCCATCAGCGCACCATTTATATGGGCACCTTCAGTAAAACCCTGTTCCCGGATCTGCATGTGGCTTATATGGTATTGCCAGAAGCGCTGGTAAAACCCATGACCAGCGCGCGGGCGAATACGGACAGCCAGGTTTCGGGGATCGCTCAGCGTACGCTGGCAAAATTCATTATGCAGGGACATTATCGAGAGCATGTCCTGACCATGAAGAAAATATATTCATCCCGTGCGGCGCTGTTTATTAACGAGATCAACAAGCACTGCGGCTTAAAGGTGAAGGTTATAGTGCCTAACTGCGGCTTGCAAATACTCTGCCTGGTGGAAAGTAAACAGCTGGAGCAAGCTGTTGCCCATCGCGCTTCTGAGTATAATTTAACGCTTAGAAGCGTTGCCGAGTTTTGTACTGCAGATATTCCCTTATCTGGCTGGCTGCTGGGTTTCGCGGCGCTGGACCCTATTGAGATAGCCTATAACGTCGAACAGTTTTCCCAGTTGCTAACGCGCTGTTTAAACGAGATCGATAATTAGCCGCTGAAATGGTCCGGTATCTATAGCGGATTGGTCCATTAACCCCGCCCTATGGCATCGCCTATACTTGCGCCACTTTGAACATGCAGGGGTAGGACTATGTTGATGACTAAAAATGGCGTTACCATCAGGGAAATAATCGCTTCAGATAGAGCGGGTTGGGAACATCTGTGGCAGCAGTATCTGCACTTTTATCGTGCCGATGTCAGCGCCGAAATCACCGAAAAAACCTTTATCCGCCTGTGCCAAAAACAGGATTTGGTCGGCCTGGTCGCCGTTAACGATCAGGGGCAGCTCCTCGGCTTTATGCATTTGGTTTATCACGCCTCGACGTGGAGCGATAAAAACTATTGTTATATTGAAGATCTGTTCGTTGATAAAAGCGCGCGGGGAAAAAACGTGGCGGAGAGCTTATTTAATGAAGCTTATCAACAGGCGGAAGTGAGAGAGTCAAGCCGCGTTTACTGGATGACCCAGGAGTTCAATTCTTCTGCCCGTTCGCTGTACGATAAAATTGGCCAAAGAACCTCATTTATTATTTATAGTAAAAAATAGTACGGCGTTAAAAATAAGGCGACGGGGTTTAACCGTCGCCTGGCTGGCAGGCGATCGCCCAATAGAGATTACTCTTTAAGCAGTGCGCCCGCATAACCCAGTTGGCGCCAGGCTTCGTAAACCACCACCGAGACGGCATTGGACAGATTCATGCTGCGGCTTTGGGCTTGCATGGGAATACGGATCTTCTGCTGTGCGGGTAAGGCATCCAGAATGCTGGCGGGCAGGCCACGGGTTTCCGGGCCAAACAGCAGATAATCCCCAGCCTGATAGCTGACGGCGCTATGTGCCGGTGTGCCTTTGGTGGTAAGGGCAAACAGCCGCTGTGGATTTTCGCTGGCGTGGAAGGCGGCATAGTCGGCATGGCGCTTGATGCAGGCAAATTCGTGATAATCCAACCCGGCACGGCGCAGGCGTTTGTCGTCCCACGGGAAGCCCATAGGTTCGATCAGATGCAGTTGGAAACCGGTGTTGGCGCACAGGCGAATGATGTTGCCGGTGTTCGGCGGAATTTCAGGTTCAAATAAAACGATATTCAGCATGTAAAAAGCCCCTCATGACGAGGGGCGCAGAATAGCAAAATCTTTGGGTGCTGGCGATTAACGCTGATGCAGCGGCAACCACAACACAAGACGCAGGCCACCTAGCGGGCTGTCTTCCGCTTTCACCCAGCCGCGATGCTGATTGACGGCGGATTCAACGATGGCCAAACCCAGCCCGGTGCCGCCGGATTGGCGATCGCGTGCTTCATCGGTGCGATAGAATGGCCGGAAAATCTGTTCACGATCTTCCGGGCTGACGCCAGGGCCATCATCGTCCACCACGATGGTGATCCCCTGATTATCGGCGCTGAATGCCACCGCGATGCGCGTATTGGAATAACGCAGGGCATTACGCACGATATTCTCCAGCGCACTGTCCAGGGCACCTGCGTTGCCGTAAATCGTCCATGGGCCTGGAGGGGAGGTGACCTCCAGCTGTTTGCCCATCTGTTCGGCTTCGAAACTGGCGTTGTCCAGTACGTCGGCCCACAGTTCGTTGGCCTTCAGCAGTTCGCGCACCAGCTCGCTCTTCTGTTGGCCACGGGATAGCAACAGCAGATCGTTAATCATCGAATCCAGGCGTTGGGCTTCGGTTTCGATACGCGCCAGCTCATGGCCTTCACCGTGGCGGCGGCGCATCAGGGCGGTTGCCAGCTGTAGACGCGTTAACGGGGTGCGCAATTCGTGGGAGATATCGGAGATCAGCCGTTGCTGGGCCGTCATCATCCTTTCGAGCGCGCTGATCATCTGGTTGAAACTGGCCCCGGTGGCAAGAAACTCCTGCGGCCCGGCTTCCAGCTCAGGGTGTTGCTTAAGGTTGCCACGGGCTACATCATCGGCGGCATTTTTCAACTTACGCGCCGGTTTGGCAAGACTCCAGGCCAGCCACAGCAACAGCGGGGCACTGATCAGCATGGTGACGATCAGCAGCAGCAGCGGCCGGTCGAACATCAGGTTGATAAAATCGGACTGCGAGCTGCTGGCCGGGCGGATCAGGTACAACTGGTAGTTGTCTTCACCATCGCGCACCGAGAACGGGCCAACCAGCTCGACGCGGCCATATTTTTTCTTTTGCGGTTGGTCGGAGTTGTCCGACTGGCCGATAAAGTTGCGCACGATCTGCATTTCGTTGCGCTGCGCGCCGATCACTCGCCCTTCGCTGGTCACCAACAACAGGCGCTGGCCCGGCGGTGCCCATTTTTCGATGGCGCGGAACAGGCGGCGCCACCACATCAGGTCGTTGGCCGGATCGTTTTGCAGTTCGGCTTCGACATGCTGTTCCAGCATCAACCCCTGCCGCTGTTCGCTTTCCAGCAGCGTGGTCATTTGGCGGGAGTCGAGTTTGGGCACCATCAACACCAACATCAGCACCAGGGCCAATGTGAACCAAAAAATGGCGAAGATGCGTGCCGTCAAGCTGTTGATCATGCTGCAGATACCATCAGATAGCCCCGTCCACGCAGGGTTTTGAACCAAGGATGCCCATCTTTGCGGTCCGGCAGTTTGCGCCGCAGGTTGGAGATATGCATATCAATGGCGCGATCGAACGGCGTCAGGCGTTTGCCCAGCACTTCCTGGCTGAGGAGTTCACGGGATACTACCTGGCCGAGATGCTGTGCCAGCAGATATAACAGGGTAAATTCGGTGCCCGTCAGATCCAGCACCTGCCCGTCGAAGCTGGCTTCCTGGCGGCCGGGGTTCAGCTGCAGGCCGTCAACGTCCAGCGTAGGTGCGCTGGTATCCACATTCTGTTGCTGTTCGCTCCAGTTGGAACGGCGCAGAATGGCCCGGATGCGCGCAACCAGTTCGCGATCGTTAAAGGGTTTTGCCAGATAGTCGTCCGCACCGAGTTCCAGGCCAAGTACCCGGTCCAATTCGCTGCCGCGAGCGGTGAGCATGATCACCGGAGTCTGGTGGTGCTGACGCAATTCTTTCAGCGTATCGATACCGTTTTTCTTCGGCATCATGATATCGAGCAACAGCAGATCGATGGAGCTGTCCAGTAACGACAACGCCTGTTCACCGTCGTGAGCCACGACGATGTTAAAGCCTTCCATTTCAAGCAGTTCTTTCAGTAGCGAGGTGAGCTCGCGGTCGTCGTCAACTAACAGAATTTTGTGCATATGTGATTTACCTCCTGACGCAAAATACGTCATCAACTGTTGCTATTCCATGACTTTACGTAGTTTTACATGCCCTGACGCATGTTTGCAGGTGCAGCGATACACTGCTCCTCGTTGATTCGCAAAGTGAGAAAGCTCGAGGAGTAAAAATGGTTAAGGTGACCGCAGTAGTTATGGCATCAATTTTGGCATTTGGTTCTACCGCTGCCTTTGCTGCTGATACTACACCGGAAACTGTCCAACCTCCTGCTAATGATGCACTATTGAGAGCGCTTGGCCAGAATCACATGTTCGACGGCGTTCGCTTGACCGAACAGCAACGCCAGCAAATGCGCGATTTGATGCGCCAGGCCCGTTACGATCTGCCTGGTGTTAATGTAGATGAAGTGGAAACCATGCATAAGCTGGTCACCGCAGATAAATTTGATGAAGCCGCCGTGCAGGCCCAGGCGGAAAAGATGGCTCAGGAACAGGTTAAGCGCCAGGTCGAAATGGCCCGGGTACGCAACCAAATGTATAACCTGCTGACGCCAGAGCAAAAAAGTGTTTTAGACCAGAAGCATCAGCAGCGTGTGCAGTTGATGAAGCAACAGATTTCTGGTTTGCAGCAAACTTCTGCCCAGAAGTTGAGTATGACCGAGTAATCCCCTGTTTTTCCTTGCCATAGACACCATCCCTGTCTTCCCCCTCATGATGAGGGGGTTTTTTTTATCCCTATTAAATAAAATAACTTAAAAAACAATGCGTTAGCTATTTTCTGGGAGGCTGCGGATTTTCAAAAACCGTTGAGTGTGGACAGTATGTGGACGCGCCTTCAAACCTGGATACCTTATGAATACTTATCTAGGGAGAGCGACATTACTGCACGTTTTGCCAGATTTTTTTGCTTAGCTGACACGCATCCCGTCATGATGGCGGGACTTTTTTTACCCCGCATTCCGTTATACTGAAGCCCATAAACGTTAGTTGGGGTTTTTTATGGAACAGCAATACGCGCGGCTGGTACAGTCCGCTGCTTTAGCCGCCACCGGAATGGCTTCCATTCTACTGTTGATCAAGATTGTTGCCTGGTATCTCACCGGGTCGGTCAGCCTGTTGGCGGCTTTAGTGGATTCGTTGATGGATATTGCCGCATCGTTAACCAACCTGCTGGTGGTACGCTACTCGTTGCAGCCGGCTGATGAAGAGCACACCTTTGGCCATGGCAAGGCCGAGTCGCTGGCGGCGCTGGCGCAAAGCATGTTTATCTCCGGTTCTGCCCTGTTCCTGTTCTTGACCGGCTTCCAGCATCTGTATTCCCCGCAGCCCCTGAATTCGCCGGGCATAGGGGTAGCTGTAACTATCATTGCGTTGATTAGCACTTTCATCCTGGTGACCTATCAACGTTGGGTAGTCAGAAAAACGCGCAGCCAGGCGGTACGGGCCGATATGCTGCATTATCAGTCAGATGTGATGATGAATGGTGCTATTTTGATAGCACTTGGGCTAAGCTGGTACGGATTTCATCGTGCGGACGCGCTGTTTGCCCTGGGCATTGGGGTTTATATTCTCTATAGCGCGCTGCGTATGGGGTACGAGGCGGTGCAGTCCCTGCTGGATCGCGCCTTGCCGGATGAAGAGCGTCAGGCAATTATCGATGTGGTATCGTCTTGGCCGGGTATCAAAGGTGCCCACGATCTGCGTACGCGGCAGTCTGGGCCAACGCGGTTTATCCAGTTGCATCTGGAAATGGAAGACACCCTGCCGTTGATGCAGGCGCATATTCTGGCAGAACAGGTGGAGCAGGCATTGTTGCATCGTTTCCCCGGAGCCGACGTGATTATTCACCAAGATCCCTGTTCTGTTGTTCCTCAGGGCCGACAGGGGCATTGGGAACTATAATCAACTGACATAGGTCAATGTTGGGTGGATTGAGAAAACACGGTGTTAGCACGCCGTGCCATGTGAAGTTTTTTCCTTGATGTTGCGTGACCTGAATCAATTCAGCTGGGTGTTTTTGTTATAATATCCAGCAATAAAAGCCGTAAAGCTGGTTTTGCGCCGTTGGAGAGATACCCGGTGAGTCGGCGAATACAGAATTCTTAAGAAATTGCATCTACAGTTCAGAGGTAGTCATGATCAAGAAAATCGGTGTACTGACGAGTGGCGGTGACGCCCCAGGTATGAACGCTGCCATTCGTGGCGTTGTGCGTGCCGCGCTCACAGAAGGTCTGGAAGTATTTGGTATTTACGATGGCTACCTTGGTTTGTACGAAGATCGTATGGAGCAATTAGACCGCTATAGCGTGTCTGATATGATCAACCGCGGCGGCACCTTCCTGGGTTCTGCGCGTTTTCCTGAGTTCAGGGATGACAGCGTGCGCGCCAAGGCGATTGAAAACCTGAAAAACCGCGGCATTGATGCGCTGGTGGTCATCGGTGGTGACGGCTCCTACATGGGGGCGAAGCGCCTGACCGAAGAGGGTTTCCCTTGCATCGGTTTGCCTGGCACCATCGATAACGACGTTGCAGGCACTGACTACACCATCGGTTACTTCACCGCGTTGGAAACCGTGGTGGAAGCCATTGACCGCCTGCGCGATACCTCTTCATCACACCAACGTATCTCTATCGTGGAAGTGATGGGGCGTTACTGTGGCGACCTGACCCTGGCGGCGGCCATTGCCGGTGGTTGTGAATTTATCGTTCTGCCGGAAATCGAATTCAGCCGTGACGATCTGGTTGACGAAATCAAAGCCGGTATCGCCAAAGGTAAAAAGCATGCCATCGTGGCGATCACCGAGCATATCTGTGATATCGACGAACTGGCACGCCATATCGAGCAAGAAACCAAGCGTGAAACCCGTGCTACCGTATTGGGCCACATCCAGCGTGGTGGTTCACCGGTTGCTTACGACCGTATTCTGGCTTCCCGCATGGGCGCGTACTCCATCGACCTGCTGCTGCAAGGTTACGGTGGCCGCTGCGTAGGGATCCAGAACGAGAAGATGGTGCACCACGACATCGTTGACGCGATCGAAAACATGAAGCGTCCGTTCAAGGGTGACTGGTTGGAAACGGCGAAAAAGCTGTACTAATCCGGCTTGAACGCCGCGAAATAGCCTCCTTTGTTGGGGGCTTTTTTTTATCGGTAGCCGCTATATTCCAGAATGGTCTAGTACAACATTTTTTATTCTTTAATTGTGAGGGAAGTTTCTGGCAGGCTTTGATGCTAAATCAACCGCTTGAGGTTGCGTCATTTTCTGGGGGAACGGCAATGCAAAAATGGGGTGTGGGTCTGACTTTACTGCTGTTGGCATCGGGTGCTATGGCGAAAGATATTCAACTGCTAAACGTCTCATACGATCCTACGCGTGAGTTCTACCAGGAATATAACACGGCGTTTGGTAAGTATTGGCAGCAGCAGACCGGCGATAAGGTTACCGTGCGTCAGTCACACGGCGGTTCCGGCAAGCAGGCGACCTCGGTGATTAACGGCATCGAAGCGGATGTGGTCACGCTGGCGTTGGCATACGACGTGGACGCGATTGCCGAGCGTGGTCGTATTGATAAAGCGTGGATCAAGCGCCTGCCAGACAACTCGGCACCTTACACCTCGACCATCGTTTTCCTGGTGCGTAAGGATAATCCAAAACAGATCCATGATTGGGCTGACCTGGTGAAGCCTGGCGTGTCGGTTATTACACCGAACCCGAAAACCTCTGGCGGTGCCCGTTGGAACTATCTGGCTGCCTGGGGTTATGCTCTGCACAAGAACGGTGGCGATAAAGCCAAGGCTCAGGAGTTCGTCAAACAGCTGTACCGAAATGTGGAAGTGTTGGATTCCGGTGCACGTGGCGCAACCAATACCTTCGTTGAGCGCGGCATCGGTGATGTGCTGATCGCCTGGGAAAACGAAGCTTTGCTGGCAGAGAAAGAGCTGGGTAAAGACAAGTTTGAAATCATCACCCCGAGCGAATCCATTCTGGCTGAACCGACGGTATCGGTGGTGGATAAGGTCGTTGATAAGCGCGGCACCCGTGATGTGGCTACGGCTTACCTGAAGTATCTGTATTCACCGGAAGGCCAGACCATTGCGGCCAACAACTACTACCGTCCACGTGATGCAGCCGTTGCAGCCAAATTCGCCGAGCAGTTTCCAAAACTGAAGCTGTTCACCGTGGATGATACTTTTGGCGGCTGGACTGAAGCGCAGAAGGTGCACTTTGCCACCGGCGGGATCTTTGACGAAATCAGCAAGCGCTGATCGCTAATTTTTGGCCATAAAAAACCCCGGGAAACCGGGGTTTTGTCATTTCAGGCCGGATAAAATCAGGCTTTTTTCGCCAGGGCAGCGGCTTTGACGATCACGGCGAAAGCGTCAGCTTTCAGTGATGCGCCGCCAACCAGCGCGCCGTCGATGTCTGGCTGAGCAAACAGCTCTGCAGCGTTCTTATCGTTCACGGAACCGCCGTACTGGATGATCACTTCGGCAGCGACTGCAGCGTCTTGCTTGGCAATATGGTCACGGATAAATTTGTGTACTGCCTGAGCTTGCGCTGGGGTGGCAGATTTACCGGTACCGATAGCCCACACTGGCTCATAAGCGATGACGGTGCCTTTGAACGCTTCAGCGCCCTGGGTTTTCAGCACGGCGTCGATCTGGCGCGCACAAACTTCTTCGGTTTTACCCGCTTCGTTTTCTGCTTCGGTTTCACCGATGCACAGCACTGGGATCAGGCCAGCGGCTTTCAGCACGGCAAATTTCTCGGCGATCGCTGCGTCGGTTTCTTTGTGATAGGTACGGCGCTCTGAGTGGCCGATGATGATGTATTCAGCACCGACGTCTTTGAGCATGGTGGCAGAAACTTCACCGGTGAAGGCGCCAGACAGGTTGATGTCGACGTTCTGTGCGCCCAGAGCGATGCGGCTGCCACCCAGTGCGTGCTTGGCCAGATCCAGATACATGACTGGAGGTGCGATGGCAACGCCACAACCGTCAACGCTGCTCAGTTCTTTACGCAAGGCGGCGATCAGTTCGTTAACCATGTGAACGCTGCCGTTAAGCTTCCAGTTACCCATTACTAATGGATGACGCATGTGTTTTCCTCCAAAAAGGGGACGCGAGAGTCTAAATGACAACTGCCGGACAGGCAGTTTACCTGCCCAACAGTATAGAGATGAATCAGTGCAAAGGCTTTGCTTTTTGTCATTAATTGCTGGGGTATCAGGGTTCAGATAGCGTTAGCTTAATCGGTTCAACGGCGAAGGTTACCCCCTTATCGCCGTTATCTGCTACCACATAGCGTATTGCCCCGACCTGTTGTTGGTAGAAGTAGGAGCCTTTGCCTTTTTCCAGCAGGTTGTTCACCTTGATGATGCTTTCTTCCACGGTGAGTGTCGGTTCAAACTGGCGGCTCAGGGCTGCCATGTAGTTCACCGCGATGGCTTTGGCCGCTTTTTCTTCGCCATCCTGCAACAGCAAATGGGTAATTTGCATGGTTTTAATCTTACCGGTGCCCTTTTCCAGCGCGGTAGAGGCGTACAGGTTTTCGTTAATCTTACTGGCCGCGCGGGTCAGCAAAGGAGAGTCATCCTCTCTTGAGGGGACTACGCGGAATTCACCAATCGGCAGCGTTGGGTTGTCGCGGTTGTACTTTTCGCGAAATTGCACCACCGTCAGATCGAAGGTCGGCGCGCCAGCCAGCAAGTAGGGGGCGTTCGCCGGGGCTTCGGTAGGCGTATCCGGTGGATCGGCCCAAGCACTGCCGATGGGGGAGCACAGGTAGGCTATAACGATGATTTTTTTCAGCATGGTATACGGCATCGGTAACAAAGATGACTCCGATTAAAACGATAACCTGGGCGAATTGTCAAAAATTCCGCGTGATTGTCGTTTGCTGACGCAAGGCGGTGCGATGGTCTGCGTTTTTCCGGGGCTAGCTCAACCCGGTATGGCCTATGTTACACTGCGGCGCAGAATATGGGCAGGCCAAGAGTGCATGAATCGATGAGCTTACAGCAATGGTGTTTTTCCTTTAAGGGCCGTATCGGGCGGCGCGACTTCTGGATCTGGATGGCTGTCTGGGTAGTGCTGATGGCGGTGGCTTTCACGCTGGCCAACTACGATGTGGTAGCGATCCAGACCATCGCCTTTTGCATTGTGGCGCTGCTGTGGCCAACGGCGGCGGTGCTGGTCAAGCGCCTGCACGATCGCAATAAAAAGGGCTGGTGGGCGTTGCTGTTGATCCTGGCGTGGATATTGGCAGCCGGTAACTGGCAGATGTTGGCACCGGTCTGGCAGTGGGGCGTGGGGCGTTTTATTCCGACGCTGATTGTGGTGATGATGGCGATCGATCTGGGGGCTTTTCTGGGCACCCCAGGGGATAACCGATTCGGGCCAGAAGCCGAACCGGTAAAATTCCGCTGAACTACCAGTAATGCTCGCTGGTGATATGGCCCGGCTTGCGGCGCAGATGTTTGCGCATCTGATATTTCTCTTTCAGCGTTTGCTGAGTATCTCGCACCATCTGCGGGTTGCCGCACAGCATCACATGGCTGGTTTCGGCATCCAGGGTCAAACCGACTGCCGCTTCCAGTCGGCCGTCTTCCAGCAGAGCAGGAACGCGCCCGGTCAATGAGCCAGCCACCTCTTCGCGGCTGACCACGGTTTGAATGCGTAGTTTGCCGTTAAAACGCTGTTGCAGCTGCTGCATCAGCGGCAGGTAGCTGAGATCGCGGGCAAATCGTGCGGCGTGCACCAGTACCAGGTTGTTGAAGCGATCCAGATCTTTGCCTTCTTGCAGGATCGACAGATAAGGGCCGATGGCGGTGCCGGTCGCCAGCATCCATAAGGTGTCGCAGTCTGGCACTTCTTCGAGCACAAAGAATCCGGCGGCTTCTTTGGTGACCATCACTTCCGCTCCGGGCTGCAACTGATGGAGGCTTGGGCTGAGTTTTCCTTCCGGCACTGTGACCAGATAAAACTCCAGGTTGGGATCGCTGGGGGCATTAACGTAAGAATAGGCGCGCTGAACGCGCTCGCCGCCTATTTCTAGTGACAGCTTGGCAAACTGCCCGGCGGTGAAACTGTCGATCGGGGCATTGACGGTGATGCTGAACAAGCCATCGGTCCAATGTTGTACCCCTGTCACTTTGCCATTAACCCATTCAGCCATACTTTTAACGCTCCCGTGGTTGGATCAAATAAGCACAATGTCGTGAGCCGGAGATGGCATGCGCGGTACGTTCTATCCGGTAGCCTTTACCAAACAGGCGATGGAACAGCTGCAGTTCGGAGTTGCACAGGTTGCTGCAAGTATGTGCCGCCACGCCGATCGGACAGTGGTTTTCCACCAGCAACATGCCCTGCGGGCTTTCCAACAGTTCCGCCATATAGCCGTCACGCTGGCGCAGGTTAACCAGGCGGTTGAGCTTGCTGAGATGGTCTTCTTCCTCTGCCAGCTCATCGGCGTACCGGTGATAGAGTTTATCCTCGCGCGCCCGGATCAGCTTTTCTATACCTTCGGCACCGAACAGCTCATGTGCAGACTCCAGCAGGATCGCCGAAAGCCGATCGTGTCCGTCGGCAAACTGGGCATGGCCCTGTTGGGTCAAAGACCAGTAACGCGTCGGGCGGCCTACTTTGGCGCGCGTTTCCTCGTAGCAAACCAGCTCACGTTGTTCAAGGGATTGCAGATGCTGGCGGATCCCCATCGGCGTGATTTCCAGCCGCTCTGCCAGCATTTTGGCAGAATGAGGACCCAAGGTTTTTAACTGCAATAAAATCAGCTCTGGTGTTTTCATAAAACCCAAATCCCTGTGGCGGTATCTTATTTCAAGTTGATGGAAATAATTATCGATTAAGTGTTAAAGCTAATCTGATGCAAGTTTATCATTTTTAACTCTTTCCCGTTATGACAACAGATACGTACAGTTTGATTTACGAGACTGGTAGCGATAGGTGCCAGTGTGACGGCGATCTATATTTGCCCGAAACTCGCTAAAAAAATCAGATTTGTTAGCTTATGCGTCGCTGAGAAGCTGCTCTGTGGTTCCCCCTGGGGTATTGGGCGGGGTTGAGTGTCGCAATACTGAATAAGTTAATGAAGATAATGAGAAAAGTTGAGAACTTCCACCTGCTGGTGATGCTGATCCTGCTGGTTGCCGTCGGTCAGATGGCGCAAACCATTTATGTCCCCATCATCGCCGATATTGCCCGCGATCTCTCGGTGCCCTCCGGCTCCGTGCAGCGCGTTATGGCGGCTTATCTGTTGACCTACGGCTTCTCGCAGCTGATCTACGGACCGCTTTCCGATCGCATTGGCCGCCGCCCGGTGATCCTGGCTGGCATGATGATTTTCCTACTTGGTGCTTTGGGCGCTTTGCTGGCCAACAGCCTATCGATGTTGGTAGCCGCCAGTGCGGTTCAGGGTATGGGCACCGGCGTGGCGGGCGTGATGGCCAGAACCATGCCGCGCGATCTGTATGCGGGGACGTCCCTGCGATATGCCAATAGCCTGCTGAATATGGGCATTCTGGTCAGCCCGCTGTTGGCTCCTGTGATTGGCGGGGGATTGGCGATGATGTTTGGCTGGCGGGCTTGTTATGGCTTCCTGCTGGTGTTGTGCGCCGGTGTAGCGTTTGCCATGTTCCGCTGGTTGCCGGAAACCCGGCCGCAGCAAACGGAAAAACGCCGTATGCTTTCCAGCTTCCGCCAACTGCTGGCGGACGGCACCTTCAGCTGCTATCTGGTGATGTTGATCGGTGCTCTGGCCGGTATCGCCGTCTTTGAAGCCAGCTGTGGCGTGTTGATGGGCGGGGTGTTGGGCCTGAGCGGTTTGACCGTCAGTATCCTGTTTATCTTGCCGATCCCGGCGGCGTTCTTTGGTGCCTGGTATGCCGGGCGTGACGGCAAATCCTTCCACAGTCTGATGTGGCATTCGGTGATCAGTTGCCTGTTGGCCGGGCTGATGATGTGGATCCCTGGTTGGTTCGGGGTGATGAATATCTGGACGCTGATCGTGCCTGCGGCGTTGTTCTTCTTCGGTGCCGGGATGCTATTCCCCTTGGCGACCACCGGTGCGATGGAGCCGTTCCCTTATCTGGCCGGGGCGGCGGGTGCCCTGGTGGGCGGCATGCAGAATATGGGGTCTGGACTGGCGACATGGTTGTCAGCCATGCTGCCGCAAACCGGGCAGTTCAGCCTTGGCTTGCTGATGTTTGCCATGGCGTTGCTGATTTTGCTGTGCTGGTGGCCGCTATCGAGCCGTATGCAGCATCAGGGACATACCGCCTGATAGAGATGGGGCGCGCTCTGCGCCCCTGAGCATTAAAGCAGGAATTCGTGCAGCGCTGCGTCTTTGCGATCCAGATAGTGGGTCGAACGGATGCGGCGGATAGTGCGCGATTTGCCTCGGATCAGCAGGGTTTCGGTGGTGGCCATATTACCTTTGCGGGTGATGCCCTCCAGCAGATCGCCCTTGGTGATCCCGGTCGCGGCAAAGATCACGTTATCGTTGCGCGCCATTTCATCCAGAACCAACACTTTACCGGCTTCGATGCCCATTTCTTTACAGCGGGCCAGCTCCTGCTCGCCAATACGGCGATTATCTTCGTTATCCCCTTTGACCTGATGGCGAGCCAGCAGGCGGGCTTGCATATCGCCATCCAGCGCACGGATCACCGCAGCGGAGATCACGCCTTCCGGTGCGCCACCGATGCCGTACATCACATCCACTTCGCTTTCCGGCATACAGGTCAGGATCGAGGCGGCGACATCACCGTCGGGAATAGCGAAAACCTTCACCCCGAGCTGCTGCATTTCTGCGATCACCGCATCGTGGCGCGGTTTAGCCAACGTGATCACCGTCAGCTCCGTCAGTGGTTTGCCCAGGCAGGCAGCGACGTTGTTCAGGTTGGTGGCTAGCGGCAAGTTGAGGTCGATCACCCCACGCGCCTGTGGGCCGACGACCAGTTTTTCCATGTACATATCAGGAGCGTGCAGGAAGGTGCCGCGATCGCCTACCGCCAGGACAGCCAGCGCATTGGATTGCCCCATTGCGGTCATGCGCGTACCTTCGATGGGATCGACGGCGATATCCACCGCATCGCCCAGCCCGGTGCCGACGTTTTCGCCAATATACAGCATCGGGGCTTCATCAATCTCACCTTCACCGATCACGATCCGGCCATCGATATCCACCCTATTGAGCATAATGCGCATGGCATTGACGGCGGCACCGTCGGCGGCGTTTTTGTCACCACGCCCCAACCATTTATAACCCGCAAGAGCGGCGGCTTCGGTAACGCGGGAAAATTCGATGGCTAATTCACGTTTCATGGCAAACCTGTCAGTGAGAAAAGGGAAGAAAATATCGGCAAAGTTTACCACAGGGGGGAGGCGGTAGGGCGAGGCAAAAAAACGCTGCCCGAAGGCAGCGCTGTTGCAGGATAAAACGAATCAGTCGTGATCTTCCCAGGCTTGTGCACGAGCCACGGCCTTTTTCCAGCCGCTGTAACGGAAATTACGCTCGGTAGTTTCGATACCCGGACGGAATTCACGCTCGATGTTGGCTTTGCTCTTCACCTCATCCAGATCGCTCCAGTAGCCAATCGCCAGCCCGGCCAGATAGGCCGCGCCCAATGCTGTCACTTCACGCACTTCAGGACGTTCGACACGGGTGCCGAGGATATCGGACTGGAACTGCATCAGGAAGTTGTTGGCTACCGCACCACCGTCCACACGCAGCGATTGCAGACGGGTATTGGCATCGGCCTGCATAGCATCCAGCACGTCGCGGGTCTGGTAGGCGATAGACTCCAGCGTGGCGCGGATGATGTGGTTGCTGTTGACGCCGCGGGTCAGGCCGAAGATGGCGCCACGGGCATACGGGTCCCAGTAGGGGGCACCCAGGCCGGTAAAGGCGGGTACCACGTAGACGCCATTGCTGTCTTTGACCTTGGTGGCGAAGTATTCGGAGTCTGCGGCATCGCTGATCAGTTTCAGCTCGTCGCGCAGCCACTGGATAGAGGCCCCACCAATAAACACCGCACCTTCCAGCGCATAGTTCACTTCCCCGCGTGGGCCGCAGGCGATGGTAGTCAGCAGGCCGTGGCTGGAGCGTACTGCCTCTTTGCCGGTATTCATCAACAGGAAGCAGCCGGTGCCGTAGGTGTTTTTCGCCATCCCCGGCTGAACGCAGAGTTGGCCATACAGCGCCGCCTGCTGGTCACCGGCGATCCCGGCGATAGGAATACGCGTCCCGCCTTTACCCCCGATGTTGGTCTGGCCATACACTTCGGAAGAAGGGCGGACTTCTGGCAGCATGGCGCGTGGGATGTCCAGCGCTTCCAGCATACGATCGTCCCAGTCCAGCTCATGGATGTTGAACATCATGGTACGCGAGGCGTTGGTGTAGTCGGTCACGTGAACCCGCCCTTGGGTCATCTTCCACACCAGCCAGGTGTCGACGGTACCAAACAGCAGTTCACCGCGCTTGGCACGTTCGCGCGCGCCTTCGACGTGGTCGAGGATCCATTTGACCTTGGTGCCCGAGAAGTAAGGGTCAACCACCAGGCCGGTATTGTGGCGGATATACTCTTCCAGGCCATCACGCTTGAGTTTTTCACAGATGTCGGCGGTGCGACGGCACTGCCAGACGATCGCGTTATAAATCGGCTTCCCGGTCTCTTTTTCCCAGACGATGGTGGTTTCACGCTGGTTGGTAATGCCGATCCCGGCGATTTGGTCCGAACTGATATCGGCCTTGGCCAGCACTTCGACCAAGGTGGAACTTTGTGAGGACCAGATTTCCATCGGGTCGTGCTCTACCCAGCCGGCCTTCGGGTAGATCTGCGTAAATTCACGCTGTGAAACCGCAACAATATTGGCATCGTGATCGAGCACTACGGCACGTGAACTGGTGGTTCCCTGGTCGAGGGCGACAATGTATTTTTTTTCGGTTGTCATAATTTTGAGTCCTACTGTGGTTAACCGTTTAAAGCCGTGCCAATCACGCTTTACGTTGTTCTGGTTTAGTGGCGGGTTGCTCTTCCTCGAAGCAAACGTCACAAGGCAGATGGCGACCGATCAGCGCGCGATAACCAAAGGCGCCCAAACCTGCACCGACGATAGGGCCGAAGATAGGCACCAGGAAGTAAGGGATGTCGCGAGCGCCGGTGAAGGCCACGTTGCCCCAGCCTGCCAGATAGGCGAACACTTTCGGGCCAAAGTCACGCGCCGGGTTCAGTGCAAAGCCGGTTAATGGTCCCATAGAGGCACCGATGACGGCAATCAGAATACCGATCAACAGCGGTGCCAGCGGGCCGCGTGGAATACCGTTGCCGTCGTCTGTCAGTGCCAGGATCAGGCACATCAGGATGGCGGTGATCACGGTTTCTACCAGGAAGGCCTGGCCGACGGAGATATGTGCGTTGGGATAAGTCGAGAAAATGCCGGCCAATTCGAGGCTTTCGTTGCTGCCACGCACCATCTGGTGGGCGGCTTCAAAATCGAAGAACAGACTGTAATACAGCCCGTAGACCAGTGCTGCCGCGCAAAAGGCACCCGCAATCTGCGCAACGATGTAAGGGAGTACTTTGCGTCCATCAAAGCAGGCGAACAGCCACAGCGCGAGCGTGACGGCCGGGTTCAGGTGAGCACCGGAAATGGCGGCGGTCAGATAGATGGCCATCGCCACCCCCAGGCCCCAAATGATGCTGATTTCCCACTGGCCGAAGCTGGCACCTGCCAGTTTCAGCGCTGCCACACAGCCTACGCCAAAGAAAATCAACAGACCGGTGCCGAGGAATTCAGCGATGCACTGGCCTTTTAAGGTCGGACTGATGGTTTGGCTCATAATATTATTGTCCTGCAGACGACGGTTATAGGTTATCTAGGCTTGGCGCGTTGGCGTTGTGGCCTTGAGCTACAGAGTTTTTCTTCACGTCCTCTTATCGGTTGAGGATGTGATGTAAATTTATCGTTAACGAGCATAAACGAGAAATAGCGAAATCAAAATGTGTGTAATTCGTCATAAAATTGAGCGAATTCGCGTTGTTCGGTGTTCTTTCTGCGCCATAAAACGGTGATCTGACCAGTTATTTTGTCTCTATTTGTTAACAACCCTGCCGTTTGGCAGCGGTGACTTTCAGCTTTGACCGATAGCTAGGGTAGGAAAATTGCAACAGAGTGCGCGTTGGGTCGGTATGTTGCTAGACACTGGGGGGCTGGCTACTTACAATCGTTTTTATTGCGGGAAAGATTTTATCGAAACAGGCGTTGGGCCTGTTGGTTACGCGAGCATATTCGCAGTCGCTGCAGCTAAGGTTGCGGCGCTACTTATGGATGTACGCCTTGCTATCATGAGGGGACTGAAGAATGTCATTTGAAGTATTTGAAAAACTGGAAGCAAAAGTTCAGCAGGCGATCGATACCATCACGCTGTTGCAGATGGAAATTGAAGAGCTGAAAGAGAAAAACAATTCCCTGTCTCAGGAAGTCCAGAGTGCTGCGGGTAACCACGAGTCACTGGTGCGTGAAAACCAGCAGCTGAAAGAAGAGCAGCACGTGTGGCAAGATCGCCTGCGCGCATTGCTGGGTAAAATGGAAGAAGTCTGATCCATTAGCTCCAACGAAAAAGGGCGCCTCAGGCGCCCTTTGTCATTTTCTGCGGTTACTCGATATCGAGCGGATCTTCAGAAAGGATGATGCCGGTGTTGTCGGCATACAGATGATCGCCAGAGAAGAAGGTCACACCGCCAAAATTAACGCGGATATCACTTTCGCCTATCGCTTCGCTGGTGGCTCCTACCGGGATTGCTGCCATCGCCTGAATGCCGATGTCCAGTTCTTCCAGATCGTCCACCTGGCGCACCGCACCGTAAACCACGATGCCTTCCCATTCGTTCTGAGTCGCCAGACGGGCCAGCTCCGCGTCGATCAGAGCTCGGCGTACCGAGCCGCCGCCGTCGATCACTAACACGCGGCCACGGCCGTTTTCTTCGAGCAGTTCAAACAGCAGGCCGTTATCCTCGAAGCATTTCACCGTAGTGATTTGCCCGCCAAATGAAGTACGCCCGCCAAAGTTGGAGAACAGAGGCTCAACTACGTTGACCTCTTCCTGATAGATATCGCAAAGTTCGGAAGTATCGTATTTCATAGGATTTTACGTCTGTTTGCCGCTGGAATAACCAGTATATCCCTTTATTCGCCCCGTTGGCAAAATCATCAGTGCCAGGATGCGTTCTGCTACGCATGTCTCAACTAACTGAGCACCACGCCAATCGCAAACAGCACGTTGGCGAGCAACGCGGCCTTGACCATATGTTCCAGCATTGGACGCATGCCGACGGCCGTAGGGTCACGTAAGACACGCATTCCGTGGCGATACAGAAACGGGATGGCCAGCACAAACAGCCAGCCCCATAGGCTGTGCAGGTTAAGCAGGGTAAACAAGGCAAAGCAGACCACGGCGGCAATCAGCAGCGTTGCGTGGTAATAGCGCGCATTCTGTGGGCCAAGGCGGACGGCCAGGGTATTTTTGCCGTTAGCGCGGTCACTTTCGATATCGCGCAGATTATTGATGTTCAACACCGCCGCTGCGAGCAGACCACAGGCGGTGGCTGGCAACATCACGACGCTATCGAAAGTGTGAGTCTGTAGATAGTAAGTGCCTGCCACGCTGAGCCAGCCGAAAAATACCAATACCGAAATATCGCCCAGTCCCAGATAACCGTAAGGTTTGGTGCCCACGGTGTAGGTAATGGCCGCGACAATCGCTAGCCCGCCCAGCACCAGGAAGCCCACCACATCGCTGGGTTTTTCACAGGCGACGGCGATTAGCCAGCAACCGGAAATGGCGATCAGCACTACCGTCAGCATCAAGGCCCGTTTCATCTGGCTTTGGGTGATCATGCCCTTTTGCATGCCGCGCAACGGACCGATACGGTCTTCTTTATCGCTGCCTTTTACCGCATCACCGTAATCGTTGGCCAGGTTGGAGAGGATCTGCAGCAGACCTGCGGTCAGCAGAGCCAACAGCGCCACGCCGGGCTTCAGGCTGCCCTGCCAGGCGGCGATCGCGGAACCGACAACGATGGAGGCAAAGGCCAATGGCAGGGTTCGTGGTCGTAAACTTTCCAGCCAGGCTCTGGCCGGGGTGGTGGTGGTTGATGAGCTCATATTTCGCTTCAGTAAGTCAAAAGACGGTGTCCGTTAAAAATAAATGTGGGAGGCAATGCCTCCCACAAAGATAACTGACAGGACAGTGATAGAGCGATTATAGGATAAAACGACTCAGATCTTCATCCGCTACCAGTTCATCCAGATGATTGCGCACGTATTCGGCGTCAATTGTAATGGATTGGCCGCCAATTTCACTCGCATCGTACGAAATATCTTCCATCAGACGCTCCAGCACGGTGTGCAAACGACGTGCGCCGATGTTTTCGGTGCTTTCGTTAACCTGCCAGGCGGCTTCAGCGATGCGGCGGATACCGTCAGCGGTGAAATCGATGGTGACGCCTTCGGTAGCCATCAACGCTTTGTACTGCTCGGTAAGCGACGCGCTTGGCTCGGTCAGGATACGTTCAAAATCTTCCGTGGTCAGCGCTTGTAGCTCAACGCGGATTGGCAGACGGCCTTGCAGTTCCGGGATCAGGTCGGAAGGGCTGGCAGTCTGGAATGCACCGGAGGCGATAAACAGAATGTGATCGGTTTTCACCATGCCGTGCTTGGTCGATACCGTACAGCCTTCCACCAGCGGTAGCAGGTCGCGCTGGACGCCCTCGCGGGACACGTCTGGGCCGGAGCTCTGGCCACTGCGCTTACAGATTTTGTCGATCTCATCGATAAACACGATACCGTGCTGCTCAACGGCTTCCACCGCCTGCTCTTTCAGCTCTTCCGGGTTTACCAGCTTGGCCGCTTCTTCTTCGATCAGCAGCTTGAAGGCTTCCTTGATCTTCACTTTACGCGGTTTCTGCTTCTGCCCACCGAGGTTCTGGAACATCGATTGCAGTTGATTGGTCATTTCTTCCATGCCCGGAGGAGCCATGATTTCCACGCCCATCGGGGCTGCAGCCAGATCGATTTCGATTTCTTTATCGTCCAACTGACCTTCACGCAGTTTCTTGCGGAATGCCTGGCGAGCGGCAGAGGGTTCTTGCTGCTCTTCGGCCTGGCCCCAGTTGTTTTTGGCCGGCGGGATCAGCACGTCGAGAATGCGTTCTTCTGCCATCTCTTCCGCACGGGTGCGGTTTTTCTCGATCGATTGCAGACGCACCATTTTCACGGCAGCATCGGTCAGATCGCGGATGATAGAGTCCACTTCCTTACCCACATAGCCCACTTCGGTGAACTTGGTGGCTTCTACCTTGATGAAGGGAGCGTTGGCCAGTTTAGCCAGACGGCGGGCGATCTCGGTTTTACCGACGCCAGTTGGGCCGATCATCAGAATGTTTTTTGGGGTCACTTCGTGACGCAGCATCTCGTTGAGCTGCATCCGGCGCCAGCGGTTGCGCAGGGCAATGGCGACGGCACGTTTGGCTTTGTTTTGGCCAATGATGTAGCTGTCCAGTTCGCTGACGATCTCGCGCGGGGTCATTTCAGACATGGTATTCGATCCTTACGCTTTGGAAGGCAATTCTTCAATGGTGTGGAAATGGTTGGTGTAAATACAGATGTCACCGGCGATGTTGAGGGATTTATCCACGATCTCGCGGGCGCTTAATTCGGTATTTTCCAACAGCGCACGAGCGGCAGACTGGGCATAAGGGCCACCAGAACCGATCGCAATCAAATCATTTTCAGGCTGGATCACGTCACCGTTACCGGTGATGATCAGCGAGGCATTCTCATCGGCTACCGCCAGCAGGGCTTCCAGCTTGCGCAGCATGCGGTCGGTACGCCAGTCTTTTGCCAGCTCAACGGCCGCTTTTACCAGATGGCCCTGGTGCATTTCCAGCTTACGCTCGAACAGTTCGAACAGGGTGAAAGCATCAGCGGTACCCCCGGCGAAACCGGCAATCACTTTATCGTTATACAGGCGACGGACTTTTTTGACGTTGCCCTTCATTACCGTGTTGCCCAGTGTGGCCTGGCCATCGCCACCGATCACTACCTGGCCGTTGCGGCGTACGCTTACAATTGTTGTCACGAGCAGACCCTCGTTGCGGACGGAAAGAAGTCCCCGCAGCCTCTGCGTTGGCAGAGACTACGAGGCATATTGAGACTATAGATGGGGGGAGATTGACGCTTTTCAACCCCCGACGGAGAGGGGAATGCAACTTGACATGCCAATGCCTTTCAGGCGCGACAGGGTTTTGTCTGCGGCGGCGCGGCTGCTGTATGGGCCGAGCATCACACGATTCCAGCCACCGCCTGCGGTGACCCGGCTTTCAACCCCTTCAAACGCCAGCTGTGCCCGTACCGACTCGGCCTGATCGGCTGCGCGGAACGAACCACATTGCACCATCCACTTCTGCTTCGACTCCGGTTTGGTTTCCGGCTTGGCCGCTTCCGTTTTTACTTCTTGTTTCACTTCTGGCTGACGGGTCTGCACTTGCGGAGTCACGGCCTGTGGTTTTGGTTGCTGTACCTGCGGCTTCGGCTGCTGCACTTGCTGTTGGTGCTGCTGTACCGGTTGCTGCTGCACGGGTGCTGCGCCGTTGTTGAACGGGTTGCGAGGCTGAGTGGTCTGCTGTTGCTGTACCGGTGGCGCTATCTGCTGCTGTACCGGCTGTTGCCCACCGTTACGCAGCTGTGAAGGATCGTTGTAAGGCACCTCAGACAGTTGCGTTGGGCGCTGCTGCATATCGGCCTGCATCTGCTCCAGCAATTGGCGCTGTTCGTCGGTCAACTGCGTTTTGGAGTTGACCTCTCCCCCGGCGGTTGGCTCGGTAGGTGTCTTGACGCCGATCTGGCGGTTCTCCAGCTCTTTGATGTAACGCCAACGCTCTTCCGGCTTCGGTGGCAGACCGTTGCCCGGGCGTGTGCCATGCGTAGGCAACATCGGCGTTTCATCCGGTTTGTTGTGGGTAATGAAATAAAGACCACCGATAAAGACAACCAGAATGGCGACGGCAAGCGCCACCACGGTTTTGGATACCTTTGGAGAACTGCGTTTTTTACGGCTGGGGGTCTTGCGCCGCGCTGCTCCTGAGCGCCCGCGGCCTACATAGTCTCTCTGTGCCACTATAATTCCGCTGTGTCGTGATGAGGTTAAAACCTATCCTCTAGCTATTTTATCGGCCATTTTGCATAAGCTTACTGCCCTGTAGGTGTAGGCAGGCTCCGGGGAGCGGTTCTGGCAAAATGACCACAACAATGATCATTACGCCGGTTTGGCCGGCGCTGGGTCAGCCATGTTACTTAACCCAAAAATATTTGACTAGCGTTTAGGGGCCGCGGTGCTGCCTCTGATGATCAATTCACTGTCCAGTAACCGGGAACCGCTGTTCACGGTTTGCCCATGCAACTGTTCCAGCAGCAGCAACATCGCCTGCTGACCAATCTGGAAGCGGGGCTGTGCCACGGTGGTCAGTGGCGGATCGCAATACTGCGCCAGCTTGATATCGTCAAAGCCGACAATCGACAGATCCTGCGGTACACGCAAGCCCAGCTTTTTCGCCTGGGACAATACGCCGATCGCCATGACGTCGCTGTGACAAAAGACCGCCGTTGGCGGTTTCGGCAGCGCCATCAGTGAGGCTAACGCCTGCGCACCGGCTTCGTAGGTGAAGTCACCCCGGGTAATATAGCTGCTTTCGACGGTAATGCCATTACGGCGTAGCGCCTGAATGTAGCCTTGCAACCGATAATGGCTCAGCGGCATCTGTTCTGGCCCGGCGATACAGGCGATCTGTTTATGGCCAAGCTGATGCAGATAATGTACGGCTTCAAACGCGGCGGTCAGGTTGTCGATATGCACCGTTGGCAGTTCCAGCTCCGGTGCAAACTCGTTGGCCATTACCATTGGCGGCAGGTTGCGTTGCTCTTCCTTGCTGGCGTCGAAAGGCAGGTTGGAGCCGAGCAGCAGCATGCCATCGATTTGTTTGGTGATGATCAGGTTAACGAAGGTGCGTTCCTGTTGGTTCTGCTGCGCACAGTCGCCGATCAGCACCAGGTAACCCTGCTGCGCTGCCGTTTGCTCGATCCCCTGGATCACGTCGGCAAAAAACGGATCGCAGATGTCCGGGACGATCACCAGGATAGTGCGGGATTCATTGCGTTTGATATTGCGTGTCAGGGCATGAGGGGAGTAACCCACGGCCAGCACGGCCTGTTCCACTTTCTGGCGCGTTGGCGTTGACACCTTTTCCGGATTCATCAGCGCACGCGACACGGTTGCCGTGGAAACGCCGGCCATTTCGGCAACGTCTTTCATGGTCGCCATGGGTAATTCTTGCTTGTGTTCCAACGCCTTTCTCCTTGCGTCAGCACCCGGCTAACGCGGTTACTTCAGTTTGCTCAAAAAGTCTGGCATGCAGTGGTGGTGGTGTTATTTTTAGCGTCATCCACATTCAAGCATTCCATTGCCTGGCTGAAAAAATGCCTTCACCGACATTCTAAACAGATTACGGGCCGCTTTTGTTACCTAATTTGCATGAAAAGTGTGACGCAGGAAGGTTTTTTCGTGTTCGCTCGCAAATTGTGGTGTAAACGTTTGCTTTTAACCAAGGAATTGAGAGTTTTCTTAATCAACTATCAATGGGATCAACGTCTAACGTCCATTTGACTTTACGTGCCTGAGGCAGGGTGCCAATCAATGGCAACGTGCTTTTTATCAGGTGCTGTAACAGTTTTCTGGACGGGTGCTGCAACAACAGTTGCCAGCGGAAGCGACCCCCGCGTTTGGGTTGCAGTGCCGGAACCGGGCCCATTACCCACAGCGAATCATCCTTCAGCGGGCTGGCTTCCAACAGATTGCGTAGCTGCTGTAAGAACAGCGGTGCCTGCTGATTATCGTGATCTTCCGAACGCACGATGATGTGGCTGGTGTAGGGCGGCAGGAAGACGCTGCTACGCTCGACCAGGGTTTGCTTGGCAAAGGCGTCGTAACCCTGTTGCAACAGGATTTGCAGTAATGGGTGCTCTGGGTGATGGGTTTGCAGCAGCACCTCGCCCTGCTTGCCCGCCCGCCCGGCACGGCCTGAAACCTGAGTATAAAGCTGGGCAAACCGCTCGGCAGAACGGAAATCGGCGGAGAATAGCGCGCCGTCCACGTCGAGCAACGCCACCAGGGTGACATCCGGGAAGTGGTGGCCTTTGGCCAGCATTTGCGTGCCGATCAGAATACGTGGGCCGCCACGGTGAATATCGGCCAGATGCTGTTCCAGCGATCCCTTGCGGCTGGTGGTATCGCGATCGATACGGGTAATGGCGGTTTCCGGGAACAGGGGAGCCAGTTCGTTCTCCAACTGTTCAGTACCGACGCCGACGGAAACCAGGTTGGTGGTACCGCACTGCGGGCACTGATGTGGCACCGGGCGCTGGCTGTCGCAGTGGTGGCAGCGCAGCTGGCGTTGATGCTGGTGGAACGTGTAGTAATGGTCGCAGCGCTGGCATTCGGCGATCCAACCGCACTCATGGCACAGCAGCGCGGGGGCATAGCCACGGCGGTTAAGGAACAGGATCACCTGATTGCCGTTCTTCAGGTGGTGCTGCATGCTTTTCAGCAGAGGCTGAGAGAGCCCGACCTTCAGCGGCAGGCCTTTCAAATCGATCAGATGCTGATTGGCCGGTTTGGCGTTGCCCGCCCGCTGGGTCAGTTTGAGCTGGCGGTATTTGCCTAACTGCACGTTGTGCAGCGTTTCCAGCGCCGGTGTTGCAGAGCCCATCACTAGCGGGATGTTTTCGGCGTGAGCGCGGAATACCGCCAGATCGCGAGCGTGATAGCGCCAGCCTTCCTGCTGTTTATAGGAGCTGTCGTGTTCTTCGTCGATGATGATCACCCCAAGGCGTGAGAAGGGGGTGAACAACGCCGAGCGGGTGCCGATCACAATGGCGGCTTCACCGCTGCGCGCGCGTAGCCAAACGGCCAGCCGTTCGCTGTCGTTCAGGCCGGAGTGCAGGACTTCTACCGGTGCGTTGAAGCGTTCACGAAAGCGAGCGATGGTCTGCGGGGTGAGGCCGATCTCCGGCACCAACACCAGCGCCTGCTTACCTTTCGCCAGGATATTTTCCAGCACGCTGAGGTAAACCTCTGTTTTGCCGGAGCCGGTGACCCCGGCCAGCAGCCAGGCGGCAAACTGCTCGTCTTCACTGCGGATAGCGCCCACGGCGGTGGCCTGCTCGGTATTGAGCCGCAATCGTTCGCCGAGCACGGCAAAGCCTGGCCGCCAATCCTGCGTTGCCACAGTTTGCGAACGCAGGTCGATCAAACCTTTGGCCCGCAGCGCCTGGAGCGCGCTTTCCGTCAGCTCCAATTCGCTGACCTGATGGCGATACACCGGGCGTTGCAGCAGTGCCGCCAGTGCCTGTTGCTGCTTCGGCGCACGCTTCAGGCTTTCCGGCGGGGTTGCGCGCCCCTGTTCGGTAGCAAACCATTGCCACAGCGGGGCGGCTTCTGCGGGCTTACCCTGACGCAGCAGAATGGGCAGCGCATGGAACAACACTTCACCGATCGGGTAATGGTAGTATTCGCTGGCCCACAGCAGGATGCGCCACAGGCTGGTGGTGAACAGCGAGTCGTTATCCAGCAGGCCATCGATGGGCTTGAGCTTTTCCAGCGGCAGTTCACTGCTCTCGCTGCTGCCGGTGATGATGCCTATCGCCCGTTGCTTTCCCCAAGGCACACTGACGCGCGCGCCGATGACCGGCTGCAGGCCTGCGGGCAGCAGATAATCGAAGGTGCGGGCAAGGGGAACCGGTAGAGCAACGTGTACAACAGGCATGTGGCTGTCCAGGTAGAAAAAAGTGTTGGCTAGTTTACACGGTAGGCTGGCAAATGTACGGATCCGATTGCGCGCTACATTTTATTCTGTATAATTTGCCGCCTTTGGTATAATCCCATATCAAAACCTATTATCAACCACGTGTGGTGTCTGGCGGAACAGGGCTGGATAGCGACACGGCCTTAACTGAGGTTCTCCCATGAAAAAAGGTATTCACCCTAAATACGAAGAAGTTACTGCAAACTGCTCTTGCGGTAACGTGATCAAAATCCGCTCTACCGTGGGTCACGATCTGAACCTGGACGTTTGTGGCGAATGCCACCCGTTCTACACTGGCAAGCAGCGTGATGTTGCTACCGGTGGCCGCGTTGACCGCTTCAACAAGCGTTTCAGCGTGCCAGGCGTTAAGAAATAAGTTTTCTTATCGTCAGATGAAAAAGGCGCCTTCGGGCGCCTTTTTTCGTTTTTGCCTTCGGTGCAGGCAGGATCAATATTCCCAGGTATCAGGGTCGACACCCAATTCTCGCATCAGTACTTTCGCGGCTTCCGGGATTTCATCGCTGCGTTCTTTGCGCAGGTCTTCATCGTTCGGCAGCGGCTGGCCGGTAAAGGCGTGCAGGAATGCTTCACACAGCAGTTCGCTGTTGGTGGCGTGGCGCAGGTTGTTTACCTGGCGACGAGTCCGTTCATCCGTCAGGATTTTCAGCACCTTCAGCGGAATGGATACCGTGATTTTTTTGACTTGCTCGCTCTTTTTACCGTGTTCAGCGTAAGGGCTGACATACTCGCCGTTCCACTCAGCCATGGGACACCTTAAAATTGTCTGAAAAATACAAAATTCTAAAAACCGGCCAATTATGCCCGATCTTCACTGTGCTCACTAAATAAATGTCTTCTTTACGCGATAAGGGTCACTGAATCTGATGATTTAATAGGCTATGCCTATGCATTGTTGGGCTGACATCTTATCAATATTACAAACCGCCATAATTTTAGCGGGTATTGTCCCTTTGCTCAATCTATACGCAAAGAAGTTTAGATGTCCAGATGTATTGACGTCTATATCCGCTGCGGTTAATCTTTAAGCCTCATTCCCCCACTTTCCGAGAGCCGAGCCACCCTATGACGCGTAAACCAGCCACGATTGCCGTACGTAGCGGTCTGAATGATGACGAACAGTACGGCTGCGTCGTTCCGCCGATCCATCTTTCCAGCACCTATAACTTCACCGATTTCAACCAGCCCCGAGCTCATGATTACTCACGCCGTGGTAACCCTACGCGTGATGTCGTGCAGCGTGCGCTGGCAGAATTGGAAGGAGGTGCGGGGGCGGTGATGACCGGGAGCGGGATGTCGGCGATCCATCTGGTGACCACGGTATTTCTCAAACCGGGCGATCTGCTGGTGGCCCCTCATGATTGCTACGGCGGCAGCTACCGCCTGTTCGATAGCCTGAGCAAACGCGGGGCGTATCGGGTGCTGTTTGTCGATCAAGGAAATGAAGCCGCATTGCGCGATGCGTTGGCGCAAAAACCGAAGTTGGTGCTGATCGAAAGCCCAAGCAACCCGCTATTACGCGTGGTGGATATCGCGGCCATCTGTAAAGCTGCCCACGAAGCCGGTGCGCTGACCGTGGTAGACAACACCTTCCTCAGCCCGGCGCTGCAACAGCCGATCGAACTGGGTGCCGATCTGGTCGTCCACTCTTGTACCAAATACCTCAACGGCCACTCCGACGTGGTTGCGGGCGCGGTGATTGCTAAAGATAAAGATCTGGCGGTCGAGCTGGCCTGGTGGGCCAACAATATCGGCGTCACCGGCGCGGCATTCGATAGCTATTTGTTATTGCGGGGGATGCGTACCCTGTCGCCGCGTATCAAGGCTGCACAACATAATGCCGAGGCGATTGTCGGCTATTTACAGCAGCAACCCTTGGTCAAAAAGCTGTATCATCCTTCCTTGCCAGAAAACCCTGGCCATGAGATTGCGTGCCGTCAGCAACGTGGGTTCGGTGCCATGCTCAGCTTTGAACTGGATGGGGATGAAGCGCTGCTGCGCCGTTTCCTGTCCGCTCTGGAGCTGTTTACGCTGGCGGAATCCCTGGGTGGCGTAGAAAGCCTGATCTCACATGCGGCAACCATGACTCACGCCGGTATGGCGCCAGAAGCGCGTGCCGCAGCGGGGATTTCCGAAAGCCTGCTGCGTGTTTCCGTGGGGATTGAAGACAGCGAAGATTTGATTGCCGATCTGGAACAAGCCTTCCAGGCGGCGGCTACGAGGTAAGTCATGAATGCAATTGCGGTAGCAGGGCCGGTTAGCGGGCGTCAACTGCACAAATTTGGCGGCAGCAGCCTGGCAGATGTGAAGTGTTATCTGCGGGTGGCCGGGATCATGGCCGAATACAGCCAGCCGGGTGACATGATGGTGGTGTCGGCGGCGGGGAGCACCACCAACCAACTGATCAGCTGGCTGAAGCTTAGCCAGAGCGATCGCCTTTCCGCGCATCAGGTGCAGCAAACGCTGCGCCGTTATCACAGTGAGCTGATCGGCGGGTTGTTGCCGGCGGAAACGGCGGAACCGCTGATTGCCGAATTTATCCACGATCTTGAGCGCCTGGCAATCCTGCTGGACGGCAAGGTTGATGATGCGGTGTATGCCGAAGTGGTGGGGCACGGTGAGATCTGGTCAGCACGCCTGATGGCTGCGGTGCTGAACAAGCAGGACATGCAGGCGGCATGGCTGGACGCGCGTGATTTCCTGCGTGCCGAACGTGCGGCACAGCCGCAGGTCGACGAAGGTCGTTCCTATCCGTTATTGCAGCAACTGCTGGCTCAACATCCCGGCAAACGTCTGGTAGTAACCGGCTTTATTTCGCGTAATGACAGCGGTGAAACCGTGCTGCTGGGGCGCAACGGCAGTGACTATTCTGCCACGCAGGTTGGCGCGTTAGCCGGAGTGGAGCGAGTCACCATCTGGAGCGACGTGGCCGGGGTTTACAGCGCCGATCCGCGCAAAGTGAAAGATGCCTGCCTGCTGCCGCTGTTGCGTCTGGATGAGGCCAGCGAGCTGGCCCGCCTGGCGGCTCCGGTGCTACATACCCGAACCTTGCAGCCGGTGTCTGGCAGCGATATCGATCTGCAACTGCGTTGCAGCTATCAGCCGGAGCAGGGGTCGACCCGTATTGAGCGCGTGCTGGCTTCCGGCACCGGTGCCAAAATTGTCACCAGCCACGATGATGTCTGCCTGATCGAACTCAGCGTTGCGCCGCAGCATGACTTCAAGCTGGCGCAGAAAGAGTTGGATCTGGTGCTCAAGCGCGCGCAGATCAAACCGTTGGCCGTAGGGGTTCATCCTGACCGTAACCTGATCCAGCTGTGCTACACCTCTGAAGTGGTGGGCAGCGTGCTGCGCATTTTGCAGGAGGCTGGGCTACCGGGTGAACTGCAACTGCGTGAAGGGTTGGCGCTGGTAGCATTGGTGGGCGCGGGCGTGTGCAAGAATCCGCTGCATAGCCATCGTTTCTATCAGCAGTTGAAGGACCAGCCGGTGGAGTTCATCTGGCAGGCCGAGGATGGTATCAGCCTGGTGGCCGTGCTGCGTCAGGGGCCGACTGGTCTGCTGATCCAGGGCCTGCACCAAACGCTGTTCCGCGCGGAAAAGCGTATTGGCCTGGTGCTGTTTGGCAAAGGCAATATTGGTTCGCGTTGGCTGGAGCTGTTTGCTCGTGAACAGAAGAATATCTCTGCGCGCAGCGGCTTTGAGTTTAGCCTGGCAGGGGTGGTGGATAGCCGTCGCAGCCTGCTCGATTATGACGGATTGGATGCCAGCCGCGCGCTGGCGTTCTTTGAAGATGAAGCCCAGGAACTGGACGAAGAGTCGCTGTTCCTGTGGATGCGAGCGCACCCGTTCGACGATCTGGTGGTGCTCGACGTCACCGCCAGTGGGGAGTTGGCGGAGCAATATCTGGACTTTGCCAGCTATGGTTTCCATGTGATCAGCGCCAACAAGCTGGCGGGGGCCTCATGCAGTGCCAATTACCGCCAGATCCGCGATGCGTTTGCCAAAACGGGCCGCCACTGGCTGTATAACGCCACCGTGGGAGCCGGGTTACCGGTGAACCATACCGTGCGCGATCTGCGCGACAGCGGGGATAGCATCCTTGCGATCAGCGGCATCTTCTCCGGCACGCTTTCCTGGCTGTTTCTGCAGTTTGACGGCACGGTGCCGTTCACCGATCTGGTGGATCAGGCCTGGCAGCAGGGGCTGACGGAACCGGATCCGCGTGTTGACCTGTCAGGACAAGACGTGATGCGTAAGCTGGTGATCCTGGCGCGTGAAGCGGGTTATGACATTGAACCTAACCAGGTGCGTGTGGAGTCACTGGTGCCTGCAGGTGCGGAGCAAGGGTCCATCGACCAGTTCTTCGAGAACGGCGACGCGCTGAATCAGCAAATGCTACAGCGTTTCGAAGCGGCCAACGAAATGGGCCTGGTGCTGCGCCACGTGGCGCGTTTCGATGCCAATGGCAAAGCGCGCGTTGGCGTTGAGGCCGTGCGGCCAGAACACCCGCTGGCTTCGCTGCTGCCCTGTGACAACGTGTTCGCCATCGAGAGCCGCTGGTACCGCGACAACCCGCTGGTGATCCGTGGGCCAGGGGCCGGTCGCGACGTGACGGCTGGAGCCATCCAGTCCGACCTTAACCGCTTGGCACAACTGCTTTAAATCCTCGCTTTAGCCTCGGGGGTGGCGCCGCGCTGCCCCCGTTCAATCCTTCAACATGAAATTCTCTCATCTTGCGTGAGGATTAATCATCGTATCTCCCTCACTTTCCTGTTGACTCTTCAGGCAACATCCGGCATTTTCTATCTAGACGTCTAAACGTATAGACGCTTATTATAACGAAGCAAAACAGTGATCGATAAGAGGCGGACAGGGTATGAGTTTTTATCACGCAAACCAGCGGGAAGCGCTGAATCAGAGTCTGGCAGAGTTAAACGGCCAGATTAACGTGTCGTTCGAGTTCTTCCCGCCGCGCACCAGCGAGATGGAAGATACCTTGTGGCAGTCGATCGATCGCCTGAGCAGCCTCAAACCCAAGTTTGTTTCTGTGACCTACGGTGCCAACTCGGGTGAGCGTGACCGTACCCACAGCATCATCAAGGGGATCAAAGAGCGCACTGGTCTGGAAGCAGCGCCTCACCTGACCTGTATTGATGCCAGCCCGGCGCAGCTGCGTGAGATCGCTACTGATTACTGGAACAGCGGTATCCGCCATATCGTTGCGCTGCGTGGCGATTTACCACCAGGCGGTGGCAAGCCGGAGATGTATGCGACCGATCTGGTCACGCTGCTCAAAGACGTCGGCGACTTTGATATTTCTGTCGCGGCCTACCCGGAAGTGCATCCGGAAGCGAAAAGCGCCCAGTCAGACCTGATCAACCTGAAACGTAAAATCGATGCCGGTGCCAACCGTGCCATCACCCAGTTCTTCTTCGACGTTGAAAGTTATCTGCGTTTTCGTGACCGCTGTGTGACTGCTGGCATCGACGTAGAAATCGTGCCTGGCATTCTGCCAGTGTCCAACTTCAAGCAGCTACAGCGCTTTGCCACCATGACCAACGTGCGGGTGCCAAGCTGGATGACCAGCATGTTTGCCGGGCTGGATGACGATGCGGAAACCCGCAAGATGGTCGGCGCCAATATCGCCATGGATATGGTGAAGATCCTGAGCCGCGAAGGAGTCAAAGATTTCCACTTCTATACGCTCAACCGTGCGGAAATGAGTTACGCCATCTGCCATACCCTGGGCGTGCGCCCCGCTGCAGTGGTGGGCTGATAGATAGCGGTTGCCGTTGCGGCAACCGCGACATCATCAAGGGACGGCCGGGTGCGTGAGCATCTCCACAAACCACTGCCGGAATCCTTCGACATCGATTTCTAGACAGACTTCGGCATTGGCTGGCAGTTTCAAACGGTTGGCCAGATCGACGCAGGTCGTTCCTCTGGTCAGCTCACCTTGCGTTTCTACCGCCACATGGCAGGCCTGAGTGGTAAATAGCTCGGGTTTTGCCAGATAGGCCAGAGCGCATAGGTCATGCATTTTCAGCCCACGGCTCATACTCCCACCCCGATAGTGTTGGAACAGGCTATGCAGCATGGCCCCGGTGCGGTTCAGCGTCGGTAAGCTGGCTATCATCTCGGCGGTGAGCGTAGCCCGGTTGGTGACGTCCAGACCGCACATGACAATCGGGATACCGCTGGCAAACACCATGCTGGCGGCCTCGGGATCCACGTAGATATTGAACTCCGCGTTTGGCGTATGGTTGCCACGGCTGGCGGAGCCTCCCATCATGACGATCCGCGCGATGGATGGTTTACATTCCGGGTAGAGCGTGAGCAACAGGGCAATGTTGGTTAACGGGCCAATCGGCACCAAGACTATCGGTTCCTTGCTGGCCAGTAGCAGGTCACGCATCACTTCAACGGCATGACCGTCAACGATCTGCCGTGTCGGCTTTTCAAACTCGTATCCATCCAGGCCGGAGTTGCCGTGAATATGGCTGGCATCCTCCAGTTTACGTACCAGCGGAGCCGCTGCCCCGCGAGCTACGGGCGTTGATGCGCCCAGGAAATGCAGCAGGCGCAGCGCATTGTTGGTGGTTTTATCCACGCTAACGTTGCCAGCTACCGTACTTACCAGGCGCAGGTCGATTTTGGGATGAAACAGCGCGGCAACCAGCGCGACGGCGTCATCAATACCGGGATCGGTATCCAGGATTATGGCAATAGGTGCAGAGCTAGAGGACATAATATCTCCCATACAGAGTTAGTGCTGATGGTCAAAATAGCTGATAGTACTCATTTGCATCTCCTCAGAACGAATAGCGGATCAGCGTGAAAATCAGGGTGGCGATAAACCCGATCAGCAACGGCACCGAGGTTCTTTTGACCACCTCAATCGGGCTGACTTTGACTACTGATGCCACGATGATCACCACCGCAGAGACTGGCGACATCGCACGGATAAGGTTTGAGGTCAGCTGCATCGGCAGGGCAATCATCACCGGATCGACGTGAGCCTGAGTGGCTATCGAAGGAATGAGCTCGATAAAGGAGTAGAACACCGCATTACCGCTACCGCTGATCAGCGTGATCAGCGCGGTCAGGCCAGAGAAGATAAACATCAGGCCGATCCCGGCGTTGTTGACCTCTTTAACCAGCGAGGCCACGGTGCCGATGGCCCCGATGACGGTCAACCCGGCCACCAGGGTGCTGGCAGCCACGATCAACACCACCACCTGCGAGAAGCCTTGCCCCATGCCGGTAAAGAACAGCGACGAGTTTTTCATTTGCTCGCGCAGGTCGCCCTTGCGGATCAGTTCCACAATAAAGGCCAGGGCAAACGAGAACAGGGTAATTTCCACCAGGCCGATTTTTATCTGGCGGAAGAACAGGCCAAATACCACGATCAGGAATAACGGGATCAGCGGGAATATGGCGTAGTAAGCCGGAGGGAGCAGGCTGTTGGTGGCCAATTTACTCTCATCGACGTCGGTAAACGCGGCGGCACCCTGGCGCTTATCCATGTACTTTTGCCAGAAATAGTGCGCGATGCCGATAATGACCAGTACCGGCAGTGAGATAACGGCATGGTGCATAGTGACGTAGTCCACCACGTGTTCGAAACCCAGGATTTTGGCTGCGACCACATTATCGCCACCCAGCGGTGTGGGTACGATGGTGGCAGTGGTGGCAATGACCCCGGCGGCGCTGAGTGAGGACATGTTTGCCACGCGCAGAATGGGGTAAAGCGTAGCCATTAAAATCACGGCGAGTGAGGCGGCGCTGGGAATAATCAATGACAGCAGTGACCCTATCCAGAATACGATCGGTACCAGAATATAGGGGGAGCGGATCTTCGCGATGGGTTTTGACATGATTTTAACCGCGACATCGTTTGCGCCAATGTGCGACATATAAGCGGAAAAGCCGAACAGCACCATGATGATGATGCCTGCCCGGCTAAACTGCTTGATGAAATCCAGCTCGATTTGTTTTAACGGATCCAACCAGACGGTGCCCGTCCCCGTTCCGGCGCTCAAAATCGGCAAGCCCAAGGTGGCTGCCGCCAACATGAGTACGATCCCTGAGCTAAACAACACCAGCTTGGTGTCGTAATTCTTGGCAATGGCGTAACCGACCACGACGAGTACTGCCAAGCTGATTATTAGTGCTACATCCATTTACTTTCCCTGTCATTATCAATCTTCATGATAAATATCTTTCTGTGGGGATATTTTCAAGAAGGTAAGGTCTTTGGCTATTACCAGTAACGAATAGTACCGGTAATTTTGATGTTAACTGCATTATTGGACCAGAAGTTCAGCATAATCAATGCAAAAGGTGTGGTCAAACTGAGCATGGACTCAGAATGAGTGTCAGCAATGATAGTCTTGATAACCCGTAGCGAGTGACCGCTGGGGCAAAATATGCAGATTGGGAACGGGGGATCGCCGGGGGAAAATAAGCACCGACGCCGATCGCATCGGTGCTTGCTGCAAAGATGAAGCAATATTAGCCGGTGTTGCGCATCCCGGCCGCCACGCCAGCAATAGTGACCATCAGCGCCTGCTCAACGCGGGCATCCGGATGCTCCTGCTGGCGCGAACGGTGCAGCAGCTCGGCCTGCAACACGTTCAGCGGGTCGGTGTAGACGTTGCGCAACGCGATAGATTCAGCGATCCACGGCAGGTCTTCCATCAGATGGTCGTCGTTGGCAATGGTCAGCACCGTCTTGATATCGCTGGCCAATTGATCACGCAACTGTTGGCCGAGCGGCCACAGGGACTTGTCTACCAGACGCTGATCGTAGTATTCGGCCAGCCACAGGTCGGCTTTGGCGTATACCATCTCCAGCATTGCGATACGGGTAGAGAAGAACGGCCAGTTGTGGCACATGGCTTCCAACTGGTCCTGCTTGCCAGCCTTCACCGCTTCCTGCAGGCCAGCACCGGCACCCAGCCAGGCTGGCAGCATCAGGCGGTTCTGCGTCCAGGCGAAGATCCACGGAATGGCACGCAGGCTTTCAACACCGCCGTTCGGGCGGCGTTTGGCCGGGCGTGAACCCAATGGCAGTTTCCCCAGTTCCTGCTCTGGCGTAGCGGCGCGGAAGTAAGGCACAAACTCAGGGTTTTCACGCACGTAACCGCGATACATGTTGCACGAGGTTTCGGACAGTTCATCCATCAGCGTGCGCCATTCTGGCTTAGGCTCCGGCGGTGGCAACAGGTTGGCTTCCAACACCGCACCGGCGTACAGCGCCAGACTGCTGATGGTGACTTCTGGCAGACCGAATTTAAAGCGGATCATCTCGCCCTGTTCGGTCACGCGCAGGCCACCTTTCAGGCTGCCTGGTGGTTGGGACAGCAGAGCGGCGTGCGCAGGTGCGCCACCACGGCCAATGGAACCACCACGGCCATGGAACAGCGTCAGTGCTACTCCGGCCTTCTCACAGGTTTTGATCAGTGCGTCCTGTGCACGGTATTGCGCCCAGGAGGCCGCCATCACGCCAGCATCTTTTGCCGAGTCGGAATAGCCGATCATGACCATCTGTTTGCCCTGAATAAAACCGCGATACCAGTCGATGTTCAGCAACTGGGTCATCACGTCTTCGGCGTTGTTCAGATCGTCGAGGGTTTCGAAAAGCGGGGCCACCGGTAGCGCGAATGGGCAACCAGTCTCCTTTAACAACAGGTGCACAGCCAAGACGTCGGACGGGGTACGTGCCATGGAAATGACGTAGGCGGCGATCGAACCTTGTGGCGCTTCGGCGACTACCTTGCAGGTTTCCAGCACTTCCTGAGTGTCTGCACTCGGCTCCCACTTCAGTGGTACCAGCGGACGCTTGGAGTTCAGCTCACGGATCAGGAATGCCTGTTTGTCAGCTTCTGACCAGCTCTCATAATCCCCCAGGCCCAGATAGCGGGTCAGTTCGGCAATGGCTTCGGTATGGCGGGTGCTTTCCTGGCGCACGTCGATACGCACCAGCGGCACGCCAAAGCAGCGCACGCGGCGCAGCGTGTCCAGCAGTTGGCCGTTGGCGATAATGCTCATGCCACAGGCCACCAAAGATTGGTAGCAGGCATACAGCGGTTCCCACAGCTGTTCGTTATGTTCCAGCAGATCGTGCGGACGCAGCACGCGTTCACCCTTCAGGCGGCCTTCAAGGTAGGCCTGGGAGCTCATCAACTGGCTGCGCAGTTGCTTCATCAATTCGCGATAAGGTTCTTGTACTTCGTCACCACCGGCCAATGCCCGCAGTTCCGGGGTACATTCGGTCATCGACAGTTCGGAAACCAGCACCTGAATATCACGGGTGAACAGATCGCAGGCCTTCCAGCGGCTCAGCAACAGCACGTGACGGGTGATTTCGGCGGTCACGTTCGGGTTGCCGTCGCGGTCGCCACCCATCCAGGAGGTGAAGCGGATAGGCACGGCTTCTACCGGCAGGCGGTAATCGATAGAGTTTTCCAGCTGTTCGTTGAACTCGCGCAGGAAAGCCGGTACGCCTTCCCACAGGCTGTTTTCCACCACGGCAAAGCCCCATTTGGCTTCATCAACCGGGGATGGGCGATTCTTGCGGATCTCGTCGGTATGCCAGGATTGCGCGACCAACTGGCGCAGACGGCGCATGATTTTATTGCGCTCGTAGTCGGCCAGATCGTTATGGTCCAGCTGGCTCAGGCAGGTGTTCACCTCAACCAGCTTGTGGATCAGGGTGCGGCGGGTGATTTCCGTTGGGTGAGCGGTCAGGACCAGC
Source organism: Serratia sp. N21D137 (assembly GCF_047530005.1). Taxonomy (NCBI): domain Bacteria; kingdom Pseudomonadati; phylum Pseudomonadota; class Gammaproteobacteria; order Enterobacterales; family Yersiniaceae; genus Serratia; species Serratia sp. N21D137. Next base: position 7,427 of record NZ_JBLJAJ010000030.1, on the reverse strand, counting down.
TCGATGGAAAGATCGTCCACCGCTTTTTGCAGCTGTTTGTTATCCAGCTTGTTGTCTTTCAGCTTGGTAAACAACTGCGCCAAGGCTTCCGGGTTGCTGGCCGCTTCGCCGTGCGGCGAGATGCTGTGGTATTGCTCGGCAACGTTGGTCAGGTTGAGGAATTGGCTGAAGGCGCGGGCAACGGGCAGCAGCTCATCGTTAGACAGGTTCTGCAGCGTAGAGAGCAGCTCCTGACGATGCGCCTCGTTACCGGCACGTGAAGATTTGGAAAGCTTACGGATAGTTTCAACGCGATCGAGAATATGCTCGCCCAGCGCTTCTTTAATGGTATCGCCTAGCAGTTTGCCGAGCATACTGACATTACTTCGCATTGCCGAATATTGTTCGTTCATATAATCCCTGACCCAGTTCTTTGCATACTTATCATCCTCCGATTGCAGCGTTTTTCACCACTACCTGAACACGATGAGTACGTGATTTTTCATCTTGTAAGTAAATTTCACGTGCCGTCGCAGCCTGCCGGTTTTAGCCGATCACGTGCCTGTCCAATCATCAATTGACACTATTTTTAGCAAAAAAACATCAAATTCGGCGTATTTTCTGAAATTTAATTACGCGCTGTCGGTTATCAGTCTGGCTTATCGGCGTAAATTGCTACCTCTTAAGAGGTAGGGGATGGTAACCCATTCCCCTGTTGTTATTAAGGTTTATTGCCGGCAGAAATGGTCGACCAACTGACCCAGCAGCTTACGCGTTGGCTCAATAAACGCGGTATCCAGATATTCATCCGGCTGATGCGCCTGGTTGATCGAACCTGGGCCGAGCACCAGCGTTGGGCATACTTCCTGGACGAACGGTGCTTCGGTGCAGTAATTGACCACTTCGGTGCGTGAACCCAGCAGTTTTTCAATCACCGCCACCATGTGATGGTCGGTTGGGCATTCGTAGCCTGGGATCGGCGGATGCAACTCATCGATCGTCAAGCGGCCAGGCCAACGTTGGCTTACCGGCGCCAGCGCTTCGTGCAGGAGTTCGTTGATGTTATCCAACGTCATCCCCGGCAATGGGCGAATATCCATATGCAGTTCACAGCAGGCACAGATACGGTTGGCCGCATCGCCGCCGCTGATATGGCCAAAGTTCATGGTTGGGTAAGGCACAGCAAACGCCGGGTTGTTGTAGCGCTCCTGTAGCGTTTTGCGCAATGCCATCAGATGCCCAATGGACTCATGCATCAGATCGATGGCATTGACGCCGCGCGCCGGATCGCTCGAATGGCCCGACTGGCCAACGATGCGGATCGCACTTGAGATATGGCCTTTGTGCGCGCGCACCGGTTGCAGCGAGGTTGGCTCGCCGATGATGGCAAAGTCCGGGCGGATTTTGCTGGAGGCAGCAAAGTAACGTGCACCAGCCATCGTCGTTTCTTCATCAGCGGTGGCTAAAATGTACAGCGGCTTGGTCAGCTTGCTGGCATCGATATCGCGTACCGCATCGAGGATAAAGGCGAAAAAACCCTTCATGTCGGCGGTACCCAGCCCGTACAGCTTGTTGTCGTGCTCGGTCAGGGTAAAGGGATCTCGCGTCCAACGGCCCTGATCGTAAGGCACCGTGTCGGTATGGCCCGCCAGCAGCAGGCCGCCGCTACCTTCGCCGAGGCTGGCTAGCAGGTTGAATTTGTTGCGGGTGTCCGGCACGGGCTGCACGTCGACGCGGAAGCCCAAATCGTTGAACCAGCCAGCAAGCAAGTTGATTAATGCTTCATTACTCTGATCGAGGGCGCCATCGGTGGCGCTGATCGACGGAGTGGCGATCAACGCCCGGTACAGCTCAATAAATGGAGGTAATTTCATCTTCACTGTTGACAGCCTTTGGTTAGGATAGTATCAATATTCATGCATTAATTTTGAATAAAAATACAGTAAGCTAGAGCGTAAGGGAACCTGTAACCCGGATGTTGATAAAAACATCACGCTCAACCACGTGGGTGAACCGCGCAACAACGCGACCAAGCCCTGCTACCAGGGTCGCCGTGACTCTTAGATTGCTAGCCAAGAAGGTGAAAGGCCACATGTTGAATACGCTGATTGTTGGTGCCAGCGGTTATGCCGGAGCAGAGCTCACGGCTTACCTGAATCGCCACCCACACATGAACATAACCGCTTTAGCGGTTTCAGCGCAAAGTGCAGATGCAGGAAAATTGCTTTCCGAGCTGCACCCTCAATTAAAAGGCATCGTCGATCTGCCATTACAACCGCTGGTTGACGTTGCCGCAGCGGCCAAAGGCATCGATGTTGTTTTCCTCGCGACCGCCCATGAGGTGAGCCACGACATCGCGCCAGCATTCTTGGCCGCCGGTTGTGTGGTGTTTGATCTCTCCGGCGCCTTCCGCGTACAGGATGCTTATTTTTATCAGCAGTATTATGGTTTTACACACCAGCATGCCGAGTGGCTGGCGCAGGCGGTTTACGGCCTGGCAGAGTGGCAGAGCGAAAAACTCAAGCAGGCGCAGCTGATTGCCGTGCCGGGCTGCTACCCAACGGCAGCGCAGCTGGCGCTCAAACCGCTGCTCGACAAGCAATTGCTGAACCTGGCTCAATGGCCAGTGATCAACGCCGTCAGTGGCGTGAGCGGTGCAGGGCGTAAAGCCAGCGTCACGACCAGTTTCTGTGAAGTCAGCCTGCAACCTTACGGCCTGTTCAATCACCGTCATCAGCCAGAAATCTCTGCTCATCTCGGGGTGCCTGTCATCTTTACGCCACATCTGGGTAACTTCCCACGGGGTATTCTGGAAACCATCACCTGCCGCCTGAACAAGGGCGTCACCGCGCAGGACGTGGCGGCGGCTTACCATGCGGCTTACGATGATAAACCGCTGGTACGGCTGTACGACCAAGGGGTGCCAGCACTGAAATCCGTGGTGGGCCTGCCGTTCTGTGATATCGGTTTTGCCGTGCAGGGCGAGCATCTGATCGTCGTAGCTGCAGAAGATAACCTGTTGAAAGGTGCGGCGGCCCAGGCGGTGCAGTGTCTGAATATCCGTTTCGGCTTCCCGGAAACCCAATCCTTACTTTAAATCAGCGTGAGTAAACAGCAATGAATCCATTGATTATCAAACTAGGTGGCGTGCTACTGGACAGTGAAGAAGCGCTGGAGCGTTTGTTTACCGCGCTGGATGTCTATCGCCAGGAACATCAGCGCCCGCTGGTGATCGTTCACGGCGGCGGCTGCGTGGTAGATGAGCTGATGAAACAGCTCTCCCTGCCGGTAGTGAAGAAGAACGGCCTGCGTGTCACTCCAGCCGATCAGATCGATATCATCACCGGCGCGCTGGCAGGAACGGCCAATAAAACCCTGCTGGCCTGGGCGGTGAAGCACAAAATTAATGCCGTTGGTCTGAGCCTGGCAGACGGTGGCAGCGTTGCGGTTACGCAGCTGGATCCAGCGTTGGGCCACGTAGGCCATGCAGTTCCAGGAACACCTGCGCTGCTCAATACCTTGTTAGGCGCTGGCTACCTGCCGGTGGTCAGCTCCATCGGTATCACTGCCGAGGGCCAACTGATGAACGTGAACGCCGATCAGGCAGCGACGGCCCTGGCCGCCACGCTGGGGGCGGATTTAATCCTGCTGTCGGATGTCAGCGGTATTCTCGACGGCAAAGGGCAGCGCATCGCGGAAATGACAGCACAAAAAGCCGAGCAACTGATTGCTCAAGGCATCATTACCGATGGTATGGTGGTGAAGGTCAATGCAGCGCTGGATGCTGCACGTACCCTTGGCCGCCCGGTAGATATCGCCAGCTGGCGTAATGCCGAAAAGCTCCCTGCTCTGTTTAATGGTGTGTCGATTGGCACCCGGATCCTCGCTTAAATTTAGAATTAAAAAGGAATAACACAATGCAAAACAAAGGCATCAAGAAAATCGTTCTGGCGTACTCCGGCGGTCTGGATACTTCGGCCATCATTCCATGGCTGAAAGAGAACTACGGCGGCTGTGAAGTGGTAGCCTTCGTGGCGGACATCGGCCAGGAGCGCGGCGATCTGGAAGGCGTTGAGCAGAAAGCTCTGCAATCCGGTGCCTCTGAGTGTCATGTTGTCGATCTGCGTGAAGAGTTTATCCGTGACTACGTTTATCCGGTGCTGCAGACCGGCGCACTGTACGAAGGCAGCTACCTGCTGGGGACTTCAATGGCGCGTCCGATCATTGCCAAGGCTCAGGTTGAGCTGGCGCTGAAAGTGGGCGCTGATGCGCTGTGTCACGGGGCTACCGGTAAAGGCAACGATCAGGTGCGTTTCGAAACCACCTATACCGCATTGGCTCCACACCTGAAGGTCGTCGCACCTTGGCGTGAGTGGAACCTGCGTTCCCGTGAGGCACTGCTGGATTACCTGAAAGAGCGTAATATCCCAACCACCGCTTCGCTGGAGAAGATCTACAGCCGTGACGAAAACGCCTGGCACATCTCTACCGAAGGCGGCGTGCTGGAAAGCCCGTGGAATGCGCCAAACAAAGATTGCTGGGTCTGGACTGTCGATCCGTTGGAAGCACCGGACAAGCCAGAACAAGTGACCGTGACCGTTGAGAAAGGCTGTGTAGTGGCCGTTAACGGTGAAGCCATGAGCCCGTACAAGTGTCTGGAAGCCCTGAACGTGCTGGGTGCCAAACATGGCGTGGGCCGTATCGATATCGTGGAAAACCGCCTGGTAGGCATCAAATCCCGTGGTTGCTATGAAACCCCAGGAGGCACCATTATGGTTGCCGCGCTGCGCGGGATCGAGCAGTTGGTACTGGATCGTGATAGCTTTAAATGGCGTGAGCAGTTGGGCCTGGAAATGTCCTATGTGGTCTACGATGGCCGCTGGTTTGCTCCGCTACGTCGTTCCATTCAGGCTTCAGCACAAGCGCTGGCGGAAGAAGTTAACGGCGAAGTGGTATTGCAGCTGTATAAAGGCCAGGTGACGGCGATCCAGAAGAAATCAGCCAACAGCCTGTACTCAGAAGAATTTGCGACCTTTGGCGAAGACGAAGTTTACGATCACAGCCATGCGGGTGGCTTTATCCGTCTGTTCTCGCTCTCTTCCCGTATTCGCGCGTTGAACGAGAAGAAAAAGTAACGTTGTTGGTTTAGCGTCAATTAGAGGGGCGCAGCATGCTGCGCCCTTTCGCATACTTATTCAGGAGCAAGATTATGGCACTTTGGGGCGGACGGTTTAGTCAGGCAGCGGATCAGCGGTTCAAACAGTTAAATGATTCCCTGCGCTTTGACTATCGCCTGGCGGAACAGGATATTGTGGGCTCCGTCGCCTGGTCAAAAGCGCTGGTGACCGTCAACGTACTGACGTCAGCAGAGCAACAGCAGCTTGAGCAGGCACTGAACGTGCTGCTGGAAGAAGTGCAGGCCGATCCTCTGGCGATCGTTAACAGCGACGCAGAAGATATTCACAGCTGGGTCGAGCAGAAGCTGATCGAGAAAGTCGGCGATCTGGGCAAAAAGCTGCATACCGGCCGCAGCCGTAACGATCAGGTGGCCACCGATCTGAAACTGTGGTGCAAACATCAGGTTAGTGAACTGCTTCAGGCATTGATACAGCTGCAACAGGCGCTGGTGGAAACCGCCGAAGCCAATCAGGATGCGGTGATGCCGGGTTATACCCACCTGCAGCGCGCCCAGCCGGTGACTTTTGCCCACTGGTGCCTCGCTTACGTCGAGATGCTGGCGCGTGATGAAAGCCGCCTGCAGGATACGTTGAAACGCCTGGACGTCAGCCCGCTGGGTAGCGGTGCCTTGGCCGGAACCGCTTATCCTATCGACCGTGAACAACTGGCTGGCTGGTTGGGCTTTGCCTCTGCTACGCGCAACAGTCTGGACAGCGTCTCCGATCGTGACCACGTGCTGGAACTGCTGTCCAATGCGGCCATCAGCATGGTGCACCTGTCGCGCTTTGCAGAAGATCTGATCTTCTTCAACAGCGGCGAAGCGGCGTTTGTCGAGCTTTCGGATCGCGTGACCTCTGGCTCATCCCTGATGCCGCAGAAGAAAAACCCGGATGCGCTAGAGCTGATCCGTGGCAAGTCTGGCCGCGTGCAAGGGGCTTTGACCGGCATGATGATGACGTTGAAAGGCCTGCCGTTGGCCTACAACAAAGACATGCAGGAGGACAAAGAAGGGCTGTTCGACGCGCTCGACACCTGGATGGATTGCCTGCAAATGGCGGCGTTGGTGCTGGACGGCATTCAGGTGAAGCGCCCGCGTTGCCAGGAAGCGGCACAGCAAGGTTATGCTAACGCCACTGAGCTGGCCGACTATCTGGTTGCCAAAGGCGTGCCGTTCCGCGAAGCGCACCACATTGTGGGTGAAGCGGTAGTGGAAGCGATCCGCCAGGGCAAACCGTTGGAAGACCTGCCGTTGAGCGATTTGCAGAAATTCAACAGCGTGATTGGTGACGATGTTTATCCGATCCTGTCGCTGCAATCTTGCCTGGATAAGCGTGCGGCCAAGGGCGGCGTTTCTCCTCAGCAGGTTGCCTATGCAATCGCCGAGGCGAAAAAACGCCTGTTCTAAGCTACGCCGAGGGCAGCGCAATGCTGCCCTTATCCTGCCAACCGGGCGCACAAATAGCGGTTCAGGCTAACGCCTTCATCCATAGCATTAATCGCCAGGCGGCGATGCTGTTCCGGGGTCATCCGCAGCACCAGTTTCCCACTGAAATTTTTCTCTGCCAGTGCCTCTGGCGGCGTTTCACCTTGGGAAAGCATATCGGCAATCACATCGCGGACCAGCTTTTCAATGCCGTCCAGCGCTGCGGTGCGGGTAGGTGCCAGCCATGACAGAGAAGGAAACTCCGTACAGAGGCCGACATACTCGCTATCCTCCGTTGACCAGGTGATGCGGTAAGTGTAGTGCTCATGTTTTTCCATTTTCTTCCTCCAGTTTGATCAGCGCGCTGATCGCCTGTTTGACCTGATATACCTTTGCCATGCCGCTATCTGCACGTTGGATATTCACGCGTGGATCCCCCGGCCAAGGCATTTTGTAAACCTTGTGACTGCCACCGTTCAAGCGGGGTGGGCCAAACCAGTAGGTGCAGATCTTTACTAATGTGTTGAATTTGATATTGGCTTGCCGCTGTTGCAGATCGTCAATGGTTTCTCTGAGTCCTTTCATTTAGCTGTCCCATATTAGTATCAATATTGGTATCATTTCAAGGTGAGGGAGCATAAAAATGACGCTAAAACCAAAACTCGGCAAGCAAGGAGATTCAAGGTTGGAATGCCATACGCAAAAAAACCGGGCGCGAAGGTGAACTGAACCCCAAATGTTGGACAAACATCTGACATTTGGAGGTACAGTTCTGATGAAGTATTCACTTCAGTTCAAACTTGACGTTGTCCGGTACTATCTTGCCGGACTCGGCGGTCAAAAACAG